>JBJOLA010000202.1:0-3491 GCA_046045815.1 Pseudomonadota bacterium | reverse complement strand
CCGCACCGCCTCAATCGCGCAATCGAACACGTCGCTGGGGCTGCGCGCAGAGATGACGGGCATTGGCGCGTCGCCATTACGGCCGTAGACCGCCTGATAGAGATCGGATTGCTCGGTCTTGGTCGGCAGACCCGTCGACGGTCCGCCGCGCTGTGAATTGATGATCACCAGCGGCAGCTCGGTCATGATCGCGAGGCCCATCGCCTCACCTTTGAGCGCGATGCCGGGGCCAGACGAGGAGGTGATCCCGAGCTTTCCCGCGTAAGACGCGCCGATGGCCGAGGCGATGGCCGCAATCTCATCCTCTGCCTGAAACGTCGTGACGCCAAATTCCTTCAACCGTGAGAGGTTGTGGAGGATCGCCGAAGCCGGGGTAATCGGATAGCCACCGAAGAAAATCTCTACGCCCGCCAACTGTGCACCAGCAACTAGACCGTAGGAAATCGAATCCGCGCCGGTGATCGTGCGGTAAAGCCCCGGCGCTGTCGGCGCCGCGCCCACCTTGTGCTGCGGGATCGCCACGGTTCCGGGCTGTCCGATTTCCGCAGTCTCACCATAAGCGTGGCCCGCATTGAGCGCGGCGATATTCGCGCCCGCAAGTTCGGGCTTCTTGGCGAACTTTTCATTGAGCCAATCGACAATCGGCTGACGGTCGCGGTCAAACATCCACAGCGCGAGGCCGAGCGTCCACATATTTTTGCAGCGCAGCGCATCCTTGTTGCCGAGGCCGAAGGGCTTCACCGCATCAATCGTCATCTGCGAAATGTTGAACTGCACCAGCTGCCATTTGCCGAGTGAACCATCTTCCAGCGGATTGACGGCATATTCGGCTTTGGAAAGGTTGCGCGCCGAAAACTCCCCGGAGTCCGCGATAATCAGCCCGCCCGGCTTCAGATCACCGACATTGGTTTTGAGCGCGGCGGGGTTCATCGCGACGAGCACATCGGGCGCGTCACCCGCCGTGCTAATGCTACTCGATCCGAAATTGATCTGGAAAGCGGAAACGCCGAACAACGTTCCCTGCGGCGCTCGAATTTCGGCGGGAAAATCGGGGAAGGTGGCGAAATCATTCCCTGCCAGAGCAGAGGAAAGCGTGAACTGCCCCCCGGTCAATTGCATGCCGTCTCCGGAGTCTCCCGCAAAACGAACGACGATGGCTTCAGATTCGGTGGGGTCGAGTGTGACCTCAAGTGCGGCGGTGGCCATGTGAAAAACTACGTCCTATCAACACTATTAACGCTTTCCCTAAGCCCGCGCGCGCGGAATGCCAAAGCAAAAAATCTGTTGTGCTGCATATATTGTCTTGATCATGGACGGACGCGCAATGTCTGGCTAAGCTTTCGCCAATTGCAACGATAGGATTTGATGCATGACTGACCATTTCGTTCGCCCCGATGTCGCGACCTTTCTGAATTTTCTGAACAACGTGCCCGGCCCCAAGGTGCATGAGCTGACGCCTACCGAAGCGCGGGCGCAAATGCGGGCGATGGGTGGGGTGGCTGAGCTTCCCGTGGGTGAACTCGCTGTCATTGAGGATCTGTCGATACCCGGCCCAGCTGGCACCATCCCCGCGCGACTCTATGACGCGCGGGAAAGCCGCGCCACCGGTCCGGTAATGGTTTTTTTCCACGGCGGCGGTTTCGTCATCGGTGATCTGGAGACCCACGGCCCTTATTGTGCGGAGGCTGCTCGTCAGCTGGACATGCCCGTCATCTCGGTGGACTACCGCCTTGCTCCCGAACATCCGTTCCCGGCGGCGCCCGAAGATTGCGAGGCTGCGGCACGCTGGGTTGCGGAGAATATTCCGTGCACCGGGCTTGTGCTCTCCGGTGATAGCGCGGGCGGCAATTTGGCGATCGTGACGACGCTGTCCCTGCGCGACAAGCCAGCTGCGGTGCCGGTGATCGCGCAGAACCCGATCTATCCAGTCGTCTCCGAGACGGATGACTGGCAGAGTTATCGCAACTTTGCGGCTGGCTATCTGCTCACGACTGAAAGCATGGTATGGTTCAGCGATGCTTATCAATCTGATCCCGCCGACTATCGCGGCGCCCCGCTCAGCCATGATCACACCGGCACGCCGCCGACCGTCGTCATCACATGCAGCCTTGATCCGCTCCACGATCAGGGCGTCGCTTATGTTGAGGCGTTGAAGCTGGCGGGCGTCGAAGCCCACCACCTTGAGGCGGAGGGCAATATCCACGGCATGATTAACCTGCGCAAAGCGATCCCTTCCTCGCAAGATGACGTCACCAACAATCTGAATGCGCTCAAGAAATTGCTGGCCAAGGTGATGGCCGTCGCATGAGGATTGGCGCATGAGCGATCTCCCCTACCGCCCCTGCGCCGGAATTATGTTGCTGAATGGTGACGGCCATGCGTTTGTCGGCCAGCGCCTCGATAATGTCGTTGAGGCGTGGCAGATGCCGCAGGGCGGGATTGACCCGGGAGAAGATGCCGAAGCGGCTGCGCTCCGCGAACTGGGGGAAGAAACCGGGATAGCGCCGCATCTTGTGTCGATCATCTCCCGATCATCTTCGGAGCATCTCTATGATCTTCCGCCCGAACTGGTGGGGCGTTTGTGGAAGGGAAAATACCGGGGGCAGCGCCAAATCTGGTTCCTGATGCGTTTTCACGGGAGCGATGCTGACATCAATATTGAGACATCTCACCAAGAATTCCGGGCCTGGAAATGGGCGCATCCAGACAGTCTGGTCGATCTGATCGTGCCCTTCAAACGGGAGTTATACGCCAATGTCATCGCCGAATTCAGCCCCCATTTTTGAATCCCGCCCGACAAGCTGGTGGGACCGGGTTATGGTCCCCAAGCTGATCGGCACCTGCTGTTCTCAGCCGCAGATCATGGAGGCACGGCGCAAGATCGTCCCGCAAGCCTCTGGAAATGTTCTGGAACTCGGCTGCGGCGGCGGGATCAACATGGGCCTTTATGATCCGGCCAAGATCACCTCCTTCTCGGGGTTGGATCCGTCACCCGCTTTGCTCGAAACGTCTCGCGCGGCGGCTCAGGCTTTGGGGATGGCGGCGGATATTCGCGGTGGATACGGTGAGGCGATGCCGTTTGATGACGCGCAGTTTGATACCGTCCTCGTCACCTTCACGCTCTGTTCGGTCGAGGATCAGGCGCAAACCCTGAATGAGATGCGCCGCGTGCTGAAGCCCGGCGGCAAGGCCTTGTTCCTCGAACATGGCAGCGCACCCGATGCCAGCGTTCAGAAATGGCAGCGGAGGATCGAGCCATTGTGGAAGCACATCGCCGGCGGATGCCACCTCACCCGCGCGATTTCAGGGGCGTATGAACAGGCAGGCTTCAAAATCACGAGCGGAGACAAAGCCTATCTACCGAAGACCCCGCGCCCGATGGGCTGGGTCGAATGGGGCGAGGCGCGGGGTTAAGGGGGGCGTGGAATGGATGATGGCTTTCGCCTAACTGCGGTCGCTGGTTAGCCGAAGGCGTCGTCCAAAAACCTGCC
>JBJOLA010000195.1:0-7781 GCA_046045815.1 Pseudomonadota bacterium | reverse complement strand
ACAACCGTCGAGCCACACAAGCAGACTGAGGTCCGCGCGGTGGTAAGCTCGGTTCCTTACTCGCGTGTTGCCCGTGAAACCTATCAGCAAGGCTGGCGCACCGGGCGGGATTGATGTCTCGTCCGCTCATCCATCCTAATTGGGAAAAACCGCCGGAGCGTATTACCGACGGTTTTTCGCTGGAGATGACGGCGAAGGATATCGTTGCCCTGCGGGAAGCGGCTCCGCTGATTCCGCCAGAGACCCCAATCGCCATAACTTTTCTGCCCGGAGAAGATGCCCATGCGCGCATCGACGCAACCCTTGCGGTGCGCGAGCTTGGCTTTGAACCCATGCCACATTTCTCGGCACGGCGCATACCGTCGGCGATGGAGTTCGAGCATTATCTCTATGCCGTTGTAGCGCGGGCGGGCGTACGCCGTTGTTTTGTGGTTGCCGGTGACCCGCCGGAACCGCTCGGCCCGTTTTCGGACTCAATGGCGCTGATCAGCTCGGGCGTGTTTGAAGGTGCAGGCGTGAAAGCGATTGGCATAGGCGGGCATCCCGAAGGCCATCCGATCATGTCAGCCGATGAGTGCTGGGCCGTTCTCGACCAGAAGGTTTCCGCCATCGAAACCCGCGGCATGGCCCCGCTGATCGTGACCCAATTTGCGTTTGATGCCGAGCCGGTGCTGAACTGGCTAAGCCTGTTGCGCGGACGCGGTATTGATGCGCCTGTCCGCATTGGCATCCCCGGTCCGGCGGGGATCAAACGGCTGCTCAAATTTGCCGCGCATTGCGGCGTCGGGGCCACGGCCAGTGTCATGAAGAAATACGGCGTTTCCATCACCAATTTACTGGGCAGCGCGGGGCCGGACAAGCTCGTCGGGCAATTTGCTTCGCGCCTGAGCGACGAACATGGCATGGTGCGCCTGCATTTCTATCCATTCGGTGGAATTGCGAAGACAGCCAGTTGGGTGAAGGACTTCCGCTGATACCACGTGTTCTTATTGGCTCAGCCAATGTCCCGGGCGGAGACGAACTGCGGCTGTTCCAGCGCGGCTCTGATTTCATGATTGTGCTGAGGCGAGTCGAGTTGATGAGCAGTCGCATGAGCGGGTCGGAAGAAGCACTGGCGGTTCTTACCTGTGATCGGCTGGAGGATCGAAAATCCCCGCATTTGCTGATCGGTGGCTACGGCATGGGCTTTACCCTACGCGCTGCCCTTGCAAAGCTGGACAAGTCGGCACGGCTTACCCTTGCCGAATTGGTCCCGGAAATCATCGACTGGGCGAGAGGACCGATGGCCGAACTCGCCAGTGGATGTCTTGATGATGCTCGCGTCAAATTGATCCAGGACGATGTCACAACATTGATCGAAGCCGAAACCGAAACCTTTGACGCGATTTTGCTCGATGTGGACAATGGGCCGGACGGATTGACGCGCCAGAGCAATGACCGACTTTATTCGGTGCGCGGACTCGCGAACGCCAAGCGGGCGCTCAAGCCCGGCGGCATCCTCGCGATCTGGTCAGCCGGGCCGGATGTCAAATTCACCCAGCGGCTCAAAGAATCCGGGTTCGGCGTTGAAGAAATTACGATTGCCGCGCGCAGCAACGGAAAAGGCCCGCGCCACGTCATTTGGTTCGCGACCAAAATGGGCTGAGATATTTCGTTGGAGCCTTACCGACGTTTATCGAATGACACCACAACCGCTTATCCTGAGTAGCCGATGAGCTTGTCGAATCAGTGTATCGAAGCGCGGACACCGGTCCTTCGCTCAGTCTCAACTCAGGATAAGCGGCGAGACGTGCGCCGATCAATCTAAGAAGGAAGTTATGTCGCCTTGCGTGCGGCGTCCCGCGCCTCCTTGTAACGCTCCTTGCGGAACGCCTCAAACGCGACCCGTTTGTCATAGCCGGGATCGTTAGGATAATCGCGGTAGTCGGCCAGATATTCCTGGAAAAGCTCCGCGACCTCTTCTTTGTGATCGGGATGTGAGAAAATATAGGTACGATTCTCCCGCATCCCGTCTAGAATACGCGCGGCGATCTCATCGGGTTCCATGCCGAATTCATGAAACTCAGCGAGGCGCTTTACATTCTCGGTATCGATGGGCTTCGCGCCTGCTTTGAGCGCATCAGGGCGAATGTCGTCGCTTGCGTAGATGTAGGACTTTACCAGGCCAGGGCATACGATCGAAACACCAATCCCGTGTGGCGCGAGGCTGTAACGCAAGCTTTCGCTCATCCCGCGCACGGCAAATTTGGTGGTGTTATAAATGCCTGGAGAACCGCTCGCGAGCCAGCCCGCCATCGACGCAGTGTTAACGATATAGCCGCCTTTTCCGTGAGCGATCATCCGCGGGACGAAGGTCATCACACCGTTGATTGGGCCGTGCAGATTTACACCCATCACCCAGTCCCAATCGGAATAGCTGGAGTCCTCGATTGTTTGAAACAGGTTTATGCCCGCATTGTTGAACAGCAGGGTCACGGGGCCGAACTTGGCCTCCACTTCGTCGGCAGCTTTGGCCATCGCATCGCGCGAAGAGACATCGACCTGCACACCCATCACTTCGCTGTTATCGAGGCTTTTGAGAGCCGCATCGATTGAGTCCTGCCTAATGTCGGCGATGGCAACCTTGCATCCTTCAGCAAGAAGCGCGCGGACGAGGCCAATCCCGACGCCATTCGCCCCACCCGTTACAAATGCCGTGCGCCCTGCAAAATCAATCATGCCTTAAGCTCCTTTTGCCGTGCGATTTCATCAGCCCAGATGGGTGAGTTGAACAGCATCGCAAACGTCTGTTTATATTCGTCATTTTCGGGCAATTTGGCTGGCACCGATGCGATCATGGCATTGGCCCTGTCTGTGACCCCGGACATAAATTCACTGTGCGTGAGAATGTAGAGTTCATCATCTAGGATGCCCCGCAGCACACGCTCCCCCACTTCCTCTTTTGTCTGGTAGAGATGAGCGAAATTTCCGCCAGCTTGGCGCCGTTTATCGGCCTCTGCATAGCCAGTTTCGGCGAGTTCAGCTGGCCGGGTTTTTCCTGCATCCGCGATATTGGATTGTACGGCACCCGGACAGAATGCCGAACAGATCACACCGCGTGCCTCAAGTTCGGGGCGCATACATTCCATCATCGTGACGAGCGCGGCCTTTCCGGTCGAGTAGATCGTCGTCCCGCCCACTGGCACGAGGCCAGACATCGAGCAGGTGTTGACGATGTGGCCGCCCTCCCCGTGGCTGAGGATGCGCGGTAACATCGTTGTCACCCCGTTGATCGCGCCGCCGACGTTGACGTTCATCACCCAATCCCAATCGGCAAAGGTTGCAAGCTCAGTCGGTCCGACAACGGCAACACCGGCATTGTTGCAGAGGATATGGATTTTCCCGAACGTGGCTTCAGTCGCATCAGCAGCACGCGCGAAGTCGGCGCGGTCGGTGACGTCGAGCTTAATAGCGAGAACCTTGTCTCCGCCCGAAAGCTCTGCGGTCGCTTCTGCCAAGTGATCATCACGAATGTCAGCGATCACCACATTCATGCCCGCTGCGAGCAAAACCTTGGCAATGCCCAAGCCGATGCCACTTGCGCCGCCCGTCACAAAAGCAGTTTTTCCGGGTAAATTCTGCATCGGCTCTCCACCATATTTCGTTTGTCTTGCTTACAATTTGGCAGTCGCTTAGAACGGTGTCAATCAATCAAAAAGGAGAGTCGAATGTCTGAAGACCGTATTGCCGCTCTGGAGGCGACCGTTGCCGCGCTGACCCAACGGGTTTCCATCTCGGAGGATGAGCAGGCCGTCAAAAAGCTGCAATATCTCTACGGATATCTGATCGATAAATGCCTTTATAATGAGGTCGTTGACCTGTTTACGCCCGATGGCGAGGTTCATTTCTTCGGCGGCAAATTCAAGGGTCAGGCCGGTGTTCGCCGCCTTTATGTTGAGCGGTTTCAGAAGAATTTCACCTACGGCAACAATGGCCCGATCGACGGCTTTTTGCTCGATCACCCCCAAATCCAGATGATCGTCAATGTTGATCCAGATGGCAACACTGCCCAAGTGCGCGGCCGTTCGATGATGCAGGCCGGGCGGCACAAAGATTACACCGGTGACACGCCGATGCTACAATCGCGCCAATGGTTTGAAGGCGGCATTTACGAAAACCAGTATAAGAAGGTTGACGGTGTATGGCGCATCCATATCCTGAATTATATGCCGCAGTGGCACGCCGATTATGAGACCGGCTGGGCGCACACGCGTGACAATTATGTACCCTTCCTCTCCACCACCTACCCCGAAGATCCGACTGGCCCCGATGAACTGATCGAGGATGTCTGGCTCTGGCCAACCCACAAGTGGGTGCCGTATCACAAGCCTCATCCGGTAACCGGCAAGGAGATTGTGGCACAGCGTTGGCAGGGTGATATTGATCGGGAGAAGGCAAAGGGCTAGCGACAGCCGCCTCCCCTTTTCCGCGATGATTTGAAGGAATTAGATGACCTACCCAACACTCCACATGATCATCGACGGCGAAAAGATTCCTGTCGGCCACCGGCGCACGCACACAGTGATCAACCCCGCCACTGAAGAAGTGCTGGGTGAGCTGCCGCTAGCAGACGGGCCTGACCTTGATCGTGCGCTGGACACGGCGGCGCGAGGCTTCAAAATCTGGCGCAATTCGACCGCGCAGGAACGGTCTGCTGTTCTGCAGGGTGCGGCCCGCTTGATGGTAGAGCGTCAGGAACAAATCGCCCGAATCGCGACGATGGAGCAAGGCAAGCCTCTCGCAGAATCGCGCATGGAAGTGATGATGAACGTCAACCTGTTCAACTTCTATGCGGGCGAAACCCAGCGCCTGTATGGGCGTCAACTTGTCCGGCCTGCAGGGATGCGTTCGACTGTCACCTATGAGCCGGTTGGCCCGGTCGCGGCTTTTGCTCCGTGGAATTTCCCGATTGGCAATCCGGGCCGGAAATTGGGTGCGCCGATTGCGGCAGGGTGTTCGGTTATCCTGAAGTCAGCCGAGGAATCGCCTGCGTCGGCTTTGGCGATCCTGCAGTGCCTCTATGATGCGGGCCTGCCCAAAGAAGTCGCGCAAGCGGTATTCGGCGTGCCCGATGAAGTCTCTCGCCATCTGTTGGGTTCCCCCATCATCCGCAAGCTGAGTTTTACCGGTTCAACCGTCGTCGGCAAGCATCTCGCCAAGCTCGCAGCGGAAGACATGAAGCGCACGACGATGGAACTTGGTGGCCACGGCCCGGTGCTCGTGTTCGATGATGTCGATGTCGATCAGGTGCTGGGAACAATGGTTGGCGCGAAATACCGTAATGCTGGACAAGTCTGCATTTCCCCCACGCGCTTCATCGTGCACGAAGGCATTTTCAACAAATTCCGCGATGGGTTCATCGAACGGGTGAAGGCGATCAAGGTCGGCAATGGTCTGGCAGATGGCACCCAGATGGGGCCGATGGCCAATCCCCGCCGCCCTGACGCGATGGAGCGGATGATCGGCGGAGCGACGGCGAGCGGCGGCAAGCTCGGCACCGGCGGTGAACGGATCGGCAATCAGGGATATTATTATGCGCCCTCGGTTCTGTCCGAAGTCCCGCTCGATGCTGAGATCATGAACGAAGAACCCTTTGGGCCTGTGGCGATCCTTAACCCCTTTGGCACCGAAGAAGATATGATCGCAGAGGCCAACCGGCTGGAATACGGCCTTGCTGCTTACAGCTGGACCAACGATTCGCGTCGTCAAAAGCGTATCGCCCGCGATGTTGAAACCGGCATGCTCGGTATCAACAGCGTCATGCTCGGCGGCAGCGACACGCCGTTCGGCGGCGTCAAATGGTCGGGCCACGGCCATGAAGACGGCCCCGAAGGCGTGATGGCCTGCATGGTCACCAAGACGGTGCACGAGGGATGACCCACGCACTCAACATTGGTGGTGATCGTGGCTATCTCCGTATCGCAACCGAGGAAGCTTTTGCCACGCGGGAGCAGGTGGATGTTTATCTGCGGATGGTGAAGGACGGGACCGCCGACAAAGGCATGGTCTCGCTTTGGGGATTTTATGGCACTTCGCCGTCCGAGCGGGCTACACAAATCCTCGATCGGCTGCTTGATCTGGGCGAGCAGCGTATCCGGCACATGGACGAGACCGGGATTGATGTGGCGATCCTCGCGCTGACGTCTCCGGGTGTGCAGCCTTACTTGGATGTGGAGGAGGCAAAGGGCATCGCAAGTCGTGCCAATGATCAGTTGGCCCAAGCCTGCGCCGCGCATCCCACGCGGTTCGTCGGCATGACGGCAATTGCCCCGCAAGAACCCATCTGGTCGGCCACCGAAATCAAACGCGGCGCGGCGATGGGCTTCAAAGGCGTCCAGATCAACAGCCACACCCAAGGACATTATCTCGACGAGCCACAATTCGATCCGATCTTTCGCGCGCTCGCCGATGTGGGCCAGCCGCTCTACGTCCATCCCGCCACTTTGCCAGACAGTATGATGGGCGGCATGATCGACGCGGGGCTGGACGGGGCGGTTTTCGGCTTTGCAGTCGAAACCTCTTACCACCTGCTGCGGCTCGTCACGTCTGGATTGTTCGACCGGTACCCTGATCTGCAAGTGATGGCCGGGCACGGTTGTGAGGCGCTGCCTTACTGGCTTTATCGCACCAATTATATGCACCAGGCGGGCGTAAAATCGAACCGCTACGCATCGATCAAGCCGCTCAAGCATGACCTGTTCCATTATATGCGCCACAATTTCCTCGGCACATGCAGCGGCCTTCCCTTTGAGCCCGCCGTCAAACTGATGATCGAGGTTATGGGCGAGGACCGAGTGATGTACGCCATGGATTATCCCTATGAATATGTGGCCGATGAGGTGCGCGCGATGGACAATCTGGACGTGTCAAATACGGTGAAGAAGAAGTTCTTCCAGAGCAATGCTGAGCGGTGGTTCAAGCTTTGATCAGCACCCCGCTCCCAAAAGGCGCAAAATACGCACTGGCACTTGTTGGCCTTACTCAAGCGATGAGTCTGCTCGACCGGCAAATCCTCGCGATCCTCGCGCCCGCGATCAAGGCGGATCTGAAAATTGGCGATGCCGAGATGGGGCTGCTTTTCGGCACCGTCTTCGCGCTGTTTTACGCGCTATTTTCCTTGCCGCTGGGCCGGCTGGCGGATGGCTGGACCCGCACAAAATTGCTCTCGATCTGCCTCATCTTCTGGTCATTGGCGACGGGCCTCGCCGGTCTGGCGTCAAGCTTCGGGATGCTTGCGCTCTCCCGACTCGGTGTCGGTATCGGTGAGGCGGCAACCCAACCGGCGGGCACGAGCCTTGTCTACGATTATTGGCCCAAGCACCGGCGCGGCTTCGTGATGGCCGTGATGGCATCGGCCGTCGCGCTTGGCATTGGCGGATCGCTGATCCTCGGCGGCGTTGCAGCGGGATGGTGGGACCATACGTGGGGTCTTAGCCCCGACAAGAGCGCGATGGCACCGTGCGCACTCAAAGGCTGGCAATTTGCCTTCCTCGTCGCTGCGGCTCCAGGGTTCATTCTCGCCCTCTTCCTCTGGTTTTTACGCGAACCGGAACGCGGCGTGATGGACGGCATTCCCACCCCGCATGATCCACACCCCTTCCGCGCGAGTGCACAGGTACTCGGCTCAGTTGTGCCGGGATTCAATTGGCTCAGCCTCGCCCGATTCAAAGTCGCCGGTGGTATCTGGCGGGATAATTTGCTCTGGCTCGTCGGCATAGTCGCGGAGATCGGAAGAGCACACG
>JBJOLA010000177.1:0-3351 GCA_046045815.1 Pseudomonadota bacterium | reverse complement strand
CCGATGCGGGCGTCATCAGCTTTGACGATGACGGCGATACTGTCACCCAGTCGATCCTTGGCGGCAAAGCGAAGCTGCAATGGAAGGTCGATTGGGCAATGCGCTGGGTCGCGCTCGGCGTAGACTATGAAATGTACGGCAAAGACCTGACCGACAGCGGCACCCAAAGCGGCAAGATCGCGCGTGTGCTCGGTGGTCGTCCGCCCGAGAGCCTGATTTATGAAATGTTCCTTGACGATAAGGGCGAGAAAATCTCCAAGTCAAAGGGCAACGGCCTCGCGCTGGAGGAATGGCTGACTTACGGTCCGCAAACCAGCGTTTCATTCTACGCCTACCGTGAACCCAAAAGCGCAAAGCAGCTGCACATGGGGATCATTCCGCGCGCTGTGGACGAATATTTTCAGTTCCGCAGTGCATGGCATGAACAACCGCTTGAGAAGAAGCTCGGCAACCCAGTGCACCATCTTCATAACGGGAATGTACCCGAAGGCGTGCCGCCGGTGACGTTTGGGCTGTTGCTCAATCTCGTCGGCGTGCTTGGTGGGGATGCGACGTCAGCCCAGGTCTGGGGCTATCTCGGCAATTATGTCGTGGATGCCAGTGCCACGAAATACCCAGAGCTCGACCAACTGATCACCCATGCCATCGCCTACAACCGTGATGTGGTCGCGCCCACGTTGGTGCGCCGCAAACCGGAAGGGATGGAGGTGTCCGCACTCGCGCAGCTAGACGCAGAACTCGCGGGCCTCCCAACAGACGCAAACGCGGAAGACATCCAGACCATCGTCTATGAAATCGGCAAGACGGGCGGCTTCGAAAATCTTCGTGATTGGTTCAAGGCGCTCTATGAAACCCTGCTTGGATCGAGCGCGGGACCGCGCATGGGAAGCTTCATCGCGCTGTACGGAATCGCAAACACCCGTAAATTGATTGCCGAAGCACTGGCCTGAACAGGAGAATGAAATGAAGCATCGTCGTCTCGGCAAGAGCGCAATCTATGTGTCTGATATCTGCATGGGCACGATGACCTTTGGCAATCAGGCCGATGAGAAGATGGCGCACCGTGTGCTCGATCAGTCGCTAGATGCGGGCATCAATTTCTTTGATACGGCAGAAGGCTATCCGGTGCCGCCCGACGCAAAATATGTCGGGCTGACTGAAGAGATTGTCGGACGCTGGATGAAGGGCAAGAACCGCGACGCTATCATCATGGCCACCAAAGTGTCTGGGCCAAGCCACAGCTGGTTCAAATCGCCCAAGCGGGCCGGCATGACCGCGCTTGATCGCCACAATATCACGCGCGCGGTTGAGGATAGTTTAAGGCGTCTCCAGACGGATTATATTGACCTTTATCAGACCCACTGGCCCGATCATGATCTGGCTTATGAAGAGACAATGGAAGTGCTGGATGAACTTGTCCGGGCGGGCAAGGTGCGTGTGCTTGGCTGTTCGAACGAAACCAGCTGGGGCCTGATGAAAAGCATTCAGGCTTCTGAACGGTTAGGCGTCGCGCGTTATCACACGATCCAGAATAATTTCAGCCTCAACAACCGACGGTTTGAAGATGAACTCGCGCAGGTTTGCCGTCAGGAAGGGGTTAGCCTGATCCCTTACTCACCGCTGGCGGGCGGCGTGCTGACGGGCAAATATCAGGCTGGAGCGACTCCAGACGGCGCACGCTTTTCAAACTATCTCAAACAGGGTGGCCGCCAGCTCAAAATGGCCCAGCGTTTCATCAATGATCGGGCGCTCGATTCCACCGCGCGCTTCATGGCGATTGCGGCAGAGGCAGGGATATCGGTCACCACGCTCGCCACTGCATGGTCAAAGCAGCATGATTTCGTCGCGTCGACGATTGTCGGCGTGACCCATGAAGATCATTTGCCCGATATACTTGCCGCAGCGGACTTGGAGCTGTCGCCCGAGGTAATGAAGGCGATCAATGCCGTGTCGAAGGACATTCGCTACCCAATGGGGTAAGACCTCAAACGGGATGGAGGACCTATTATGATTGGGACGCCGCACGAACATTTTGACAATAGCGCCGTGCCGACCGAGCATATCGAGGTTCGCCCGCTTGCTGCGGCAATGGGTGCCGAGATTGTTGGGGTCGATTGTGCAACAGTGAGCGATGAGGCGTTCGCCGAGATTGAGACAGCGCTGTTCCGGCACAAGATGATCTTCTTCCGCGGCCAGCAGCATATGACGCACGGTGATCAATCAGCATTCAGTCGACGGTTCGGGCCCTTTGCCGAAGATGCCTATACGAGAGGTGTGCCCGGTTTTCCCGAGGTGCAGCCGCTGATCAAGGAAGCGGACCATCTCACGGGCCACCTGTTCGGGTCCGGCTGGCACACCGATTCGCCGTTCTTGCCAGAGCCGCCCGCAATCAGCTTCCTCCGCGCCATCGACGTGCCTCCCTATGGGGGAGATACCATCTGGGCGAATAGTGCACTCGCGTGGAAATCACTCACGCCAACGATGCAACAGATGCTGCGCGGGCTGAAGGTACATATGTCGATGGGGCCAGTTATGGAGGCCGCACAAACATACGGCACTGCACTGGATACGGCGGTCGGACGGCTCTCAGCGCTCAAAGGAAAAGAACTGCCTGACGATATCATCCGCAAGATCGAAGGCAATTTTCATCCACTCATCCGCACCCACCCGCGCACTGGTGAGGAGGCTCTTTACTGCGATGAATCCTATACCGTCGGGATCGAAGGCATGGCCACATATGAGTCCGCGCCGATCCTCAAATTCCTAGCCGAATACATCGTGCAGGCTGCCTTCACCTGCCGCCTGCGTTGGGATGTTGGCACCTTCGCGATGTGGGACAATCGGCTGTGCGTCCACCAAGCGTTCAACGACTATGACGGGTTTCGGCGCGAACTTTACCGCACGACCGTCGCGGGGGAGCGCCCCGCCTGAACACCCCGCGTCAAACACTTACAAAATAAATCAACGAAGAGGAACGAAGCAGATGAAAGCCATCCAACTCAAGGCACCCGGCGGACTCGACAATTTAACGCTTGCGGACGTGCCTGACGCGCCTGCCCCAGGCCCCGGTGAGATCAGCGTCCGCATCCGCGCAAGCTCGCTCAACTATCACGACTATGCCGTTGTGATGGGCATGATCCCGAGCGCTGACCTCCGCATTCCGATGTCAGATGGCGCGGGCGAGGTCACCGCCGTCGGCGCAGGTGTGACAGACTTTGCGGTGGGCGACCATGTCGTTTCAACCTTTTTTCCCGATTGGCTTGACGGAACGCCGCCAGCGACAGCTTTCACCCGCGTCCCGGGCGATGGCCTGGACGGCTATGCGCGTGAGCAGGCAACCAGGCTGACGAC
>JBJOLA010000171.1:0-3738 GCA_046045815.1 Pseudomonadota bacterium | reverse complement strand
TTCCTTGCGGGCGTAAAAGGCATCTGCCACGTCCAGATATTCGTTGATAATGCTGCCAATCGGAATTTCCTTGCGCGCGAGGAGTTCATAGGTTCCCGCCCGCAATATCTGGCGCATCGGCCTGTCGAGCCGGTCGAGCGTCCAGTCTTTACCCAGCGTGGCCGAGATGGCGGTGTCAATCTCAACCCGGCGGGCATCAACGCCAAGGACGAGATCATCGAAGAAGGTCTCTTCGGCATTGACGTAGGTTGCGTCCTCAATTGTCGCGCCGAGCCGGTGGCTGTGAAATTCGTGGAGCAGCCGTGCCATCGGTGTTTCCTCCATTTCCAGTTGATAGAGCGCTTGCACAGCGGCGAGCCGGGCGGCGGAGCGGGGTTTTGAGCGGCTCATATCAATCGTTCCTGAACGGAGGCGGCGTGCGCGGGAAGGCCTTCGGCGTTTGCCAGAGCGACTGCTGCGGGACCAATGGCGCGGATGCTTTCGGCGGTGCAGCCTAGGAAGCTGGTGCGCTTCATGAAATCGAGCACCGACAGTCCCGACGAGAAACGTGCACGTCGTCCGGTGGGGAGAACATGATTGGGGCCGCCAACATAATCGCCGACGGCTTCGGGGGTGTAGCGCCCGAGGAAGATCGAGCCCGCGTGACGGATGGCCTTGAACAACGGCTCGGGATTTTCAACCGCGAGTTCGAGATGTTCGGGCGCAAGGCGGTCAACCAGCGCGGGTGTTTCGTCTAGATTGCCGACCACAATGATCGCGCCGTTGGCTTCCCAGCTGGCGCGGGCGACTGGTGCCGTCGACAGGGTGAGAAGCTGACGCTCCACTGCTGCGGCGACGGCATCGGCAAAAGCGCTATCATCGGTGAACAGAATCGATTGACTGGTGGGATCATGTTCGGCCTGACTGAGCAGGTCTGCTGCGATCCAGTCCGGATTATTCGCGCCGTCTGCCACGACGACAATCTCTGACGGTCCGGCGACCATATCGATCCCGACCACGCCGAACAGCTGGCGCTTGGCCTCCGCGACCCAGGCATTGCCGGGTCCGGTGATCACATCGACTGGCGTGATTGTATCAGTGCCATAGGCTAGCGCGGCAACGGCCTGTGCGCCGCCAATCCGCCACACTTCGTCAGCACCAGCCAGCGCGGCGGCGGCCAGGACGAGCGGGTTCGCTTCCCCGCCGGGTGTTGGCGTGACCATCACCACGCGCGAAACCCCCGCAACCTTGGCCGGGATCAGGTTCATCAACACGCTGGAAGGGTAAGCCGCCCGGCCGCCCGGGACATAGACCCCCGCCGCATCAACCGCTGTCCAGCGCGCGCCGATCCGAACACCGACGGGATCGACGCTGTCGCTATCCTCGGGGCGCTGCTTGGTATGATAGGTGCGAATCCGGTCCGCCGCGAGCTCCAGTGCTGCGCGAAGATCGGCGTCCAATCCGTCCAGCGCCGCCTGACAGGTGGGGATATCAATCCGCCACGCGAGATTATGGCCGTCAAACGTTGCGGTAAGGTCAGCGACGGCGGAATCTCCTTCCGCTTTCACCCGCGCGATGATCGCCGCGACATCACGCGAGACATCTTCGTCCGCCTCCCGCCGTGCATTGACCAGGGCAGAGAAACGGGCAGCGAAATCGAGGGTGTTTGAATTGAGCCTAATCACGTCAAAATCCGTCATCCCGGCGAAGGCCGGGACCCAGTCCGGTAACGAAAGACGTAGCGTAGCTTCGACATATCGGGCCCGTCTGGGTCCCGGCCTCCGCCGGGATGACGAGCAGTTTGCAGTCAGGCATGAGCGACAGCCGCCCGGAACGCCTCAACCAGCGGCCCCACGTCGGCACGGGTTTTGAACGCGGCCCGGTTGACGATCAGCCGCGCTGATACTTGGGCGATCACCTCGACCTCAACCAGGCCGTTCTCTTCCAGCGTCTTGCCCGATGAGACCAGATCAACAATCCGGCTCGACAGCCCGAGCAAAGGCGCAATCTCCATCGCACCGTTGAGCTTGACACATTCCGCCTGCACCCCGCGTGCTTCAAAATATTTGCGGGTGAGGTTGGGATATTTGGTGGCAACGCGGACATGGCTCCAGCCACGAGGATCATCCGTCGCGGCGAGCGCTGCGGGCTCTGCCACTGAAATCCGGCAATGGCCGATACCCAGATCAACCGGCGCGTAAAGTTCGGAATAATCAAATTCATCAATCACGTCCGACCCAACTATTCCCATTTGCGCCGCGCCGTGCGCCACAAAGGTCGCGACATCAAAAGCGCGAACGCGGATCAGGCGGATATGCTTGTGGTTGGTCGCAAACTGCAACGCCCGGCTTTTGCCGTCCGAAAACGCCGCTTCTGGGATGATCCCGGCTTTGGCAAGAAGCGGCAGCGCCTCCTCCAATATGCGCCCCTTGGGCACGGCAAAGATGATTGGTTCGGCCATAACGTGCGGGGCTTTACTTGTGCAGTGCAGTAAGGGCAAGTTGTCCGTCATGGCCCACAGAATCAGAGACGCATTTCAGGAACAAGCCGGGCTGTGCCGGGCCGTGGGATCGCCGTTCACAGCGGCGCTGCTCGATACCCTCGCGGTCACGCTCGATGAAACGACACACACCGGCAAGACCATCCTGAACTGGCCTGGCGAGCCGATGCGCGATGCCCTCAGCCTGCGGGTGACCGGTGGCCTGCACGCCTTGTCGCGCTCGGGTCAGGACGACGCATTGACCGCGCTGTACGCGAGCCGGGCCGGTGACTTCACCGCGGTGCTCACGCGCGTCGTCACGGCATGGGACGCGTGGCTGCTGCCGTGGCTGGACAGCGCGCCGCAAACCAACGAAGTCGGCCGGTCTGCCATGCTCTGGCCCGGTATGATGGAAATCACACGGCGGTTTGGGCCAAAGGTAGAATTGTTGGAGCTGGGCGCGAGTGCGGGTCTCAATCTCAATCTTGATCGCTACGGCTATGATCTTGGGGGCGTGACAGCCGGCGTCTCGACGTCAACCGTGCAGCTGCGCCCGGACTGGACCGGACCCGCTCCTGCATGCGCAGACATTGACGTGGTGCGCCGCAGGGGCGTCGATCTCAACCCGCTGGATGTATCGCAACCTGACACGGCGGCGCGGCTGCTCGCTTATGTCTGGCCCGATCAGCCCGAGCGACTGGGCAGGATCGCCGCCGCCATCAAAATAGCGCTGGTTCATCCCCTGACTGTGGACCGGGCCGACGGCGCTGACTGGATCGAAGCGCGCCTCGCCGAACCGCAGGACGCCGGGGTGACGCGGATCGTCGATCATAGCATCGCGCTCCAATATTTCCCTGCGGCAGGGCGAACGCGCGTGATCGACGCGATCAAAGCGGCGGGCGCGCGGGCAACTGCCGATCGTCCGCTTGCTTGGCTCAGCATGGAATTTACGGCTGAGGTGACATCCCACGCCGTGCTTCGTCTCCAAACTTGGCCGGGAACGGGGGAGCTGGAATCGCTGGCGCACGTCCACCCCCACGGGGCCAAGATCACCTGGCTTGGCTAAGCCGGCCAGACCTATCGACAGAAGTTGGCAATAGTTGCCATTGATTTGGCTAACCTAACTGGAGACACCTGAAAATGCTGAAAAATTTCAACATAATGGTGAGCCCTGCTGGATTCGAACCAGCGACCTACTGATTAAAAGTCAGTTGCTCTACCGACTGAGCTAAGGGCCCCCAAGCGGGGATGCGCGCGGTCGTGCGCGGGAAGCGGCTCCT
>JBJOLA010000129.1:0-2658 GCA_046045815.1 Pseudomonadota bacterium | reverse complement strand
CTGATCCGTATTGCCGAGATTTTGGTTCCTAGCGAAAGTTCTACGTTTCGGTCTCCCCTCAAGTTAGTCAATGACTTTGCAAGTCAAGGTGCATCCAAATGAACGACATGACCCCCATCACGAAATCCTCCCCCAAGGATTGGGAGACCGATCAAGAAGTCCGCTGGTGCCCCGGTTGCGGGGACTATGCCGTCCTCAAAGCCGTGCAACGGACCATGCCGGAACTCGGCGTGAAGCCCGAGAACACCGTGTTCGTCTCCGGCATTGGCTGCTCGTCGCGCTTCCCTTATTATATGGAGACATACGGTTTCCACACGATCCACGGCCGCGCGCCGGCGGTGGCGACGGGGGTGAAGCTCGCCAATCCTGATCTCGATGTGTGGATCATTACGGGCGACGGCGACGCGCTGTCGATTGGGGGCAATCACACGATGCACCTCATCCGGCGCAATCTGAACTGTCAGGTTTTGCTGTTCAACAATGAGATTTACGGCCTGACCAAGGGGCAATATTCGCCGACATCACGCGTCGGCACGCGCTCCCCCTCGACGCCGTTCGGGTCAGTCGACCGCCCCGCCAACCCCTGCGGCTTCGCGCTCGGCTCAGGCGCTCGGTTCGTGGCGCGCGGGATTGATGTCCACAAGAAGCTGCCCGATGTCCTCAAGGCCGCACACGCCCACCAAGGCACGGGCTTCATCGAAATCTTCCAGAATTGCATCGTTTATAATGACGACGTGTTCGCCCCCTTCACCGCCAAGGCCAATGCGGCGGACAATCAAATTTGGCTGGAGAATGGCGAACCGATGCTGTTCGCGGGCGGCATCAAGGGGCTTTCTTTGGATAGCGCCGACCTCAAGCTCCATGTTGTCGATGTGGTCGACGGCGATTGGGAGAAGGCAGGCGTGATCAAGCATGACGTCACCAATCGCGGACTGGCGATGATGCTGGTCGACATGACCGTGGACGAAGGCTTCCCGATTGCGCTCGGTGTATTGTTTGACCACCCGCGGCCTACGTTCGACCGGGCGGTGATCGAACAGAATGCCAAGCTGTCGGAAGGCAAGAAGCCTGATTTGCAGGCGCTACTGAACAGAGGGCAGACTTGGACAGTCGAATAGGCGCGCGCCACGCTAAGCGTGGATGCGTTTGAATTGAATCGTCACCCTGAACGCGTTTCAATGCAACGGTGCCAATCGGTTGGAGAGACGCATGGAAGCTGAGACGAGTTCAGGATGACGGTAAATGAATGATCGTAAGACGCTGTTTGACAGGATGCTCGATGACGAGCTGTCTGCCGCCGACATCACCGACGCCCTGATCGACCTTGCCGACAAAGGTGAAACCGCTGACGACATCGCCGCTGCCGCCGCTGCGATGCGCGCGCGGATGGTGCGGGTGGCGGCGCCTGTTGGTGCCATCGACGTGTGCGGCACGGGGGGAGACGGCAGCCATAGCCTCAATGTTTCCACCGCCGTTGCCATTGTCGTGGCGGCGTGTGAGGTGCCGGTAGCGAAGCATGGAAACCGTGCGGCCTCGTCAAAAGCGGGCGCGGCGGATACGCTGGAGGCATTGGGCCTCAATCTCGACCGGGCGATGGAATCTGCGGAAGCCACGCTGGCCGATCTCGGCATATGCTTCCTGTTTGCGCAAAAATATCATCCTGCGCTCGGGCCAATCGCGCCAATTCGCAAAGCTCTGGGGCGACGGACGATCTTCAATCTGCTGGGGCCACTCGCCAACCCGGCGGGCGTCACGCGGCAGTTGGTGGGCATTCCAAACCCTTCGCTGATCCCAACCTATGCGGAGGCCATGCACATGCTGGGGATGGAGCGGGCGATGATCGTTTCAGGGTTGGAGGGGTTGGATGAAATTTCGATCTCTGGATCGACGGCGTTCGCGACTATTGGCTTTGATCTGCCGTTCGGCACCATCCATCCCGAAGAACATGGTATCCCCCTTCACCCCGCTGACGCAATCAAGGGCGGGGACGCGGCCTACAACGCTGGGGCGCTTCGTCGCTTGCTGGCGGGGGAGGCAGGCGCTTACCGTGATGCCGTTCTCCTCAACGCCGCCGCCGCGCTGATCGTGGCGGACCGGGTCAGCACCTTGCGTGACGGGATAGAGGAGGCGGCGGAAGCGATTGATCGGGGCCTTGCCAAGGCATTGCTTGATTGCTGGATTGCGTTCTAGGCAGTAAGGATTTCCACCGCCGCTTATCCTGAGTAGGGGCTGAGCGAAGTCGAAGACCCATATCGAAGGGCGCTAAATGTCCTTCGATATGCCATTTCGACAAGCTCAATGGCTACTCAGGATAGGCGGATTTTCATGCGATATTTACCCGACCGATGACCAACAAGCTGACCGAAATCTGCAATCACAAACGCACCGAAGTCGCGACGCGCAAAGCGGCGACGTCGATCGCGGCGCTCGAAGCCTTGGCCGCTGAGCAATCGCCTCCGCGCGGGTTCCGCGCTGCGCTTGATGCCAAGGCCGCCATTGGTTTCGGCCTCATCGCGGAGGTGAAGAAGGCGTCCCCATCCAAGGGCCTGATCCGTGCAGATTTTGATCCCGCCGCCCATGCCCGCGCTTATGAGGCGGGCGGCGCGGCCTGTTTGTCTGTGCTCACCGATGCGCCTTATTTTCAGGGGCATGAGGATT
>JBJOLA010000318.1:0-2763 GCA_046045815.1 Pseudomonadota bacterium | reverse complement strand
TTCAGCTTCAACCCGCGAATCTGCTTGGCAATTTCCCCGGTGGTGGTTCCAGAGTCAAGAACAATGGTCTTTCCCTCTCCGATCAATTTGACGGCAGCCGAGGCGATACGCATTTTCTCAGCGCGATGGATGCTCTGTTTGACACTGATCGGCAGGTCTTCATCGGCGCGCTGTGCCAGCGCGCCACCACGGGTGCGAACCACGGCACCGATTTCCGCCAACGCGTTCAGGTCACTGCGGATAGTCACCAGTGAGATATCGAATCTGGCGGCAAGTTGATCAACGGTCACCCGCCCTTGGGCATCAACCAGCTCCCGGATCAATCGCCGTCGTTCTTCGCCCAGCAACTCCCCTGCGGATTTCATTTTTTTATTTCGTTCCATGCCTGCGGATACTGTCTTTGCGCATTTGTCCGGAAAAGCTTGTCGACCACCCCTTTCGGCAATGCCAGTCCGTGAACCGGGCTGTCAAGCTCGGGAACCTTCATCGTTTCATCGGTATTGAAGTATCTCCAGTCCTTGAGCCAGGTCGTATGCGCGTCGCGGACGAACTCCTCGGCTGATTGCCCGGAAGATTGTGCAAGATCCGATCCATACATAACCCGATCCTGGTAGCGCATGAAAAATCGACGGACCCGCTCGCGATCCAGACCGGATTGATATTGCAGCTGGCCCATTCTGGCAGCGACGTCCACATTCGCATTTGGAAAGCGATCAAGGAATCGACCCAGTTCGTCGACGTCCCATTCAAGCGAGGCCAGATGCACGCCGACAAAACGAAGGCCGGGATTTTTCTCCAGCATGGCATCGCGAGCTGACATCTGCTGCTCGTAGCTTGGCATCTCGGGATGAAGGTACATATGGTATTGGGGATGCTCCTTGAAGTATTCCTTGTCATTGTTCACAGTCATCTTTTCCAATGGCAGCCAGCAATTCTTCGGTTCTCCCTGGTGTCCCAGCAGCACGATATCCCGTTGAACCAAGTGGCCAATGACAGGATCGAAACGGGCGTCGTCGATCATGACCAACTTTCCATCGGTGTCGCGCAGATCCATTCCGATGTTCTTCCATACCTTTATTCCTACTGCACCATCGGCAATCGCCTGGTCCACGTGACGTATGGTTTCATCAGCCCAACCTGGCTTGTTGAAATCCTTGACCGTGAAGGTAGCCACAAATGCGACGTCCTGCGGATAGGCGCGGTGAAGGCTCGTCGCTACCCGTTGCTGAAGTTCAAGCGGCGGAAAGTCGGCGTAGTCGACGTTGATTACCAAAACCTTGAACTTGTCTTTTCGAGCCAGTTCCATGAATGCGGTCGTATCATCGTGCAGATGCATGTGCACATCAATCTTCTGCACGCGATTGAAGTCCGCCATGGTGTAGCGATCCTGGGCGCCTTTGGCTGCACAAACCTGCGAGAGCAACAGCGACAGCGCGAAGCTGCAGGTCTTGAACGGGATTTTCATGTTACGAGGTACTCCATTCGGAATCCGGGGTGGATTGGCAGTGCTTCGCCAGGTCCGCAAGTGCGTCGGTACCGAGCTTTTCCTGGCAACATTTGGCCGCATACAGCGCCGCTCCAATCACCGGTGGATAAATTGGTGAGGCCAGCAAATAAGCCGATTTGCTGCTTGCAAGCGCCTCACGAAATGGCTCGAGCACCAGCGAGTGACTATTGAATACACCGCCTGAATAGGACACCGGAAATGGCACTTCAGCCGGCACGTCCAGTGCCCGGCGAACCGCTTTGACGATGTCACTCAACTCCCGTGCGCTATCAACGAAAATGGCCCGTGCCTGCCGGTCGCCGCCAGTAGCGGCCGCAAAGACCAACTTGGCCAACTGGGCCAGGGCGCTGCGCTCGGAGCTTAGCTTTCCATACACGGCGGCACACACGTCAAGGTCGTTTTCGATGGCGAACCGCTCCCGGAACAGCGTATGCAGCAGACCCTTCTCGGCCCGACCGTCACTCATCCTGGAAAACAGCCGCAAGCCCTCGCGTGCGATCCAATAGGCAGAGCCCTCATCGCTGAACAACTCGCCCCAACCGCCTGCCCGCGCTTCCCGCCCCTCATATTCGCCGTAGGCGATGGAGCCCGTCCCGGCAACTATGCTGATGCCATCCCGGCAGGCCAGCGATCCGGCCCAGCCGCAGATCATGTCGTTTCCGCAACGGTATCTGTCCGCGTCAAGAAATGACAACGGCAGTGCATCCAATGCCTCCTGCAGAGCACTATCCTCGCCATACGCTGGCAAGCCGAAGAATGCGAAGCGAACGGCATCCATCGCCACGCCAGCAGCGGACAGCGTCGCTGCCGTACCATTTTTCAGTATAGCTGCCGCCCCTTCAACGCCTACTTCCAGATAGTACGAGCTGGCCTCCTGATGCAGCGCGAGGATCCGCCCCTCGCTGTCGAGCAGCGAAAATGCGGTCTTGGTACCTCCGCCATCAACGCCCAGAAACATCTGACGCCTCGGCATGTGATGGATAGATGGTGACGCCACGTACGATCCGACTTACGGTCCCGGACGCACTGGGGGTATCCGGCCTTACGCCGAGCTCCAGCGATTGCAGAAACGCAAATATCTGTGCAAAAACGATGAACGGCAACAGCAGATCAACGTCGCTGGCACCAGTCAGATGGCGGAATGCAACAAGGTCGTCAACAATATCCAGACTGTCGGTTGCGCTAAGTGCCAGCACCCGCCCCGCCCTGCGGTCCGACCTCAGTTCCCGAAGCAGGTCCAGGTCATAGCGGCGGGT
>JBJOLA010000380.1:0-6690 GCA_046045815.1 Pseudomonadota bacterium | reverse complement strand
TCAATAGGAAAAATCCAATTTCGATAATATCGTCACTCAGCCCGCCATTTCCATCACCACATCCCATTCATCATCCGCAATCGGGCACACCGACAGCCGGAATTGCTGGAACATTTTCATGGCCGCCAGCCGCGGCTCGGCCTTCATCGCGGCGAGCGTTACCGGCGTTTTGAGCGGGCGGACGGGGGCAATATCGACCATTACGAAGCGGCCCTTCTCATCGCTAGGATCGGGGTAAAACTCCTTCACCACCTTGGCGATACCGACAACCGCCAGGCCTTCGTTGCTGTGGTAGAAAAACACCTCATCGCCGATCTTCATGGCCTTCAGATAAAGGGCAGCTTGATGATTGCGGACGCCGTTCCAGTGCGTGCTGCCGTCCTTTACAAGATCGTCCCAGCTATATTTGAACGGTTCGGATTTCATCAACCAATGCGCCATCATCACTCTCCAATCGCGGCGGGTGGCGCGTTGCGCGCTACGAAAAACTGGCCGCCTTCGGTGATCAGCACGACAACCAAAGCGAAGCAGCTGCAAATGAACATGCCCGTGCACAGCGGCACCGTCGTCCCGTCAAAGCTCCGGCCGATCAGCGTTCCAAAAACCATCCCGGCAATGTTGCCGATGAAGCCCTGAATCGAATTGGCCATGCCAGCGACACTTCCCATATTCTCCATCGCCATTGCCCCAAAATTTCCGGCGATCAACGAAAACCCGAACATCACCAATATCTGCAAGCTGATGAAACTTACCAGCGTCTCATGGCCCGTAGCCGCAATCACCAAATGCAGCGCTGAGACCCCGATGAAATAAATAAGTGCGGCGTGCCCGATCCGTCGCATCCCGAAACGCTTGACGATTGCGGCGTTGAACAGGGACGCGATTGCCATTCCTGCCGCCATGAGCGCAAATCCGGTTGGCAGCAGGTCGGGTCTCTTCAGCGAATGTTCGAAAACCTGCTGGACTGACAAGAGATAGCCGAACAGGCCAACTGAGATTGCAGCCATCGCCAAGCTGTAGCCAAGTGACATCCGATCTGTGATGACGGTTCGTGCGCTCGCAAAAATGGTGGCCGGTTCGATGGCAATGCGGTTTTCGACTGAGAGCGTTTCAGGCATACGGACGGCAACCCAGATCAGCACCAGCGCACTGATCAATGCAAGACCCAGAAATATCCACTCCCACGGTCCAACGCTCAGAACGACTTGGCCCACCGCTGGAGCAAGGATCGGGGCGGCCATAAAGATCACGCTCGCAAGGCTCATCACCTGTGCCATATCGCGCCCAGAAAAGCGGTCCCGCACCACTGACCGCACAACCACCTGCGCCAATGCAGCCATCATGCCCTGAATAATGCGAGCGATCAGAAACTGCTCAAATGTATGGGCAAAGGATGCGGCGATGCTGGCAATGGAATAGCCCAAAAGTCCGGCCAGCATCAAATTGCGCCGTCCGTAGCGATCCGTGAGGAAGCCAGTGATCAACTGTGCCAGCCCGAACCCGCCGAGGAATGCGCTGATCACAAACTGCCGGTCATTTTCCTGAGCGACGCCCAGCGCCTTGCCAATCGCGGGCAGTGCGGGCAGCATCGAGTCAATCGCAAGCGCCGTAATCATCATCACAACCGAGATCAGAAAGACAAATTCCGTTCGGCCGGGCATTTTGCTGGGTGGGGAGGAAAACACATCGCTTCCATATGGTGCGGTGCGGCAAAGGGGAAGCCCTCTTGCCAAGCCAATCGGCGCTGCATAGTTTGTGCCATGACACTCTCACGACAAATTATCGCACAACTTGAGACTTACTACGCTGCCTCCGTTTCCCGGTTGCGCGCGGCGGTTGAACATTATGTCACCACTGGCGAGCCGCCCCATGAAGGCGCGCGCACCGATGGCAGCTATGCCTATCCCGAACTCCACGTTCATTATCACGGGATCGAAAAAGCCCCGCATCCACTGCGGTCCTACGGTCGGCTGATTTCGCCCGGGCATTTTGCGATCACCGTCACCCGGCCGGCAATGTTTGCCGATTATCTGGCGGAACAGCTTGATCTGATCTCAGAGGAATATGAGGTCAGCATGTCGGTTGAACCCGGGCGTCAGGAAATTCCGTTTCCTTATGTCCTTGATGGCGGTTCCGGCCTCTCACTGTCCGACGTCAGCGCGACAGATCTCGGGCGCTGGTTTCCCACAACCGAGCTTGCCGATATTGGCGATGAACTGGCCGACGGTTTGCTGACGCTGGCGCCCGGTGAGCCGCGCCCCCTTGGCCTGTTCGATGCACTGCGCACGGATTTCTCACTGGCCCGGCTCAACCATTATACCGGCACGCCGCCCGAACATGTTCAGCGCTTCATCCTGTTCACCAACTACAATCGCTATGTCGATGAATTCGTCGCCTGGGCATGCCAGCAGTTGGGGAATGGCGGGCCGTATACGGCGCTGTCTGCCGCCGGGCATATCATGGTCACGGCGGATACCCCCAATCCGTTAAGCGCGGTTGGGGATAGTGCCTGGCGCAAACATCAGATGCCCGCATGGCATTTGATGGCCGATGGGCGCGCCGGGATCAGCCTTGTCAACATCGGGGTGGGGCCGTCCAATGCGAAGACGATCACCGATCATCTTGCGGTTGTCCGGCCCGAGGCGTGGCTGATGATCGGGCATTGTGGCGGTCTGCGAGATGGGCAGAAGATCGGCGATTTCGTCCTCGCGCACGCCTATCTCCGCGATGATCATGTGCTCGATCATGTATTGCCGCCTGAAATTCCGATCCCCCCCATTGCAGAAGTGCAACAAGCCTTCGCTCGCGCGGCGATGCGGGTGTTTGGCGAGGATGAAGATGCGCTCAAGCGCCGGATGCGGACGGGTACGATCGTCACCAGCGATGATCGCAATTGGGAACTTCACTATTCCAAATCCGCCCTGCGTTTCTCCCTGTCGCGCGCCGTCGGCATCGACATGGAATCCGCGACGATTGCCGCGCAGGGATACCGGTTCCGCGTGCCCTACGGCACCTTGCTCTGCGTGTCGGACAAGCCGATCCACGGTGAACTCAAACTGCCGGGCCAAGCCAATGCCTTTTATGATCGTGCAATAGCCGAACATCTCAGGATCGGCATTGAGACCTGTGAGGAACTCAGGCGGATCGGGCCCAAGCTGCACAGCCGCAAGCTAAGGGCGTTTAACGAGCCGCCGTTTCGGTAGCGTCCGGGCTAAGTTGGGCTGCCCTTAAACCCTTGCGCCACCACATACCATTCCGATGATCCCTTGCGGCTGGCAGGCGGCTTGGCATGTTTGACCGTCGTAAAATTGCGTTTGAGCGTCGCCACCATATCCGCATCACCGCCGCCCGCGAGCGACTTTGCAACGAAGCAACCCCCAGGCTTCAAAACCTGAATCGCAAAATCCACCGCCGCCTCCACAAGGCCCATCGTACGCAAATGATCGGTTTGGGCATGGCCAACGGTATTGGCCGCCATGTCCGAAAGCACAAGATCAGCGGGGCCGCCCAGGGCCTCGGTTAGCCATGCTGGTGCTGCGTCATCCATGAAATCCATCTGGACGATCTCAACCCCTTCGATTGGGTCAACGGGCAACAGATCAATCCCGACGATGCGCGCGCCGGGGCACGCTTTTGCCATCACCTGCGCCCAGCCGCCGGGCGCAATGCCGAGATCGATCACGCGCTTGGTGCCTTTGATAAAACCGAATTTCTCATCCAGCTCGATCAGCTTGAACGCCGCGCGGCTCCGCCATCCTTCGGCATGCGCGCGCTTGACATAAGGATCATTCAACTGGCGCTCGAGCCAGCGGTTTGAGGATGTTGTCCGTCCGCGCCCGGTTTTGACGCGGACATGGCCGCCACCGCCGCCCCGGCTCACCGGCCCGCACCCGATTGCATCAATTGGCGCAAAATACCTTCGCGAATGCCTCGGTCCGCCACGCCAACGCGCTCAGCGGGCCAAATATCCAGGATCGCATCCAAAATCGCACAGCCCGCCACAACGAGATCAGCGCGTTCCGGGCCGATGCAAGGCAGGGCGGCGCGTTCGCCCACCGACATTTCCGACAGATCTTGGCTGATCTTGCGCATCGCCTCGCTCGGAACAATCAGGCCGTCGATCTGCTTGCGGTCATAGCTGGCGAGTTTGAGATAGACGCTTGCGAGCGTGGTCACGGTGCCGCTGGTGCCCAGCAGCCGCAACGGGCCGACCGCTTCGGGCTGCCGCGCCGCAAAGGCCGCGAAGCTATCCCGCACATTCCCACGCATATTTTCATAACAGGCGAGACGCGCATCCAGCGTCGGATGATCCTGCTCTTCCGATTCAGCGAGCGAGACCACGCCCCACGGCACGCTCAACCAGTCAATGACATGGGGTTCGCCGCCCCTTGTCTCGACCACAACCAGCTCGGTCGATCCGCCACCTATGTCAAACACCAGCGCGGGTCCTTCCCCGGTTTCGAGCAACTTATGACAACCGACGACCGCCAGCCGCGCCTCTTCCTCGGTGCTGATCACATCCAGCATGATTCCGGTTTCCCGGTAAACCCGATCAACAAATTCAGCCCCGTTGACGGCGCGGCGGCAGGCTTCGGTTGCGACCGAGCGGGCGAGATGGACATTGCGGCGCATCAGCTTGTCGGCGCAGATAGTAAGGGCTGCCACCGCCCGGTCCATCGCGGCCTCGCTCAGCCGTCCGCTCGCGCCAAGCCCTTCGCCCAGACGAACGATCCTCGAAAAGGCGTCAACGATGAAGAAACCCTCGCCTTCCGGCCGCGCAATCAACATCCGGCAATTATTGGTGCCAAGATCCAAAGCTGCATAAGATTTGCGCATGGGAAAGCGGCTGCGCGTCGCGCCATCTTGTGCAGGGCCGCGTCCCCGAAACATAGGCAGCGGCGGGGAGGCCGTCGTCTGCGCCATACCCAATCATTCTTTTCTGTTCTCCGATGCGGTCGATACCGTCGGTACTTGGCAACAGGATTAGGGCTATCCAGCCGAAATGGCAAGAAGGAGGCAATTGACAGCAGCACTGCACGGACTTATCTGGCGGCCAGCGCATTGCCCCGTCATCTAATGGTAAGATACCGGATTCTGATTCCGTTTATCGAGGTTCGAGTCCTCGCGGGGCATCCACTATATTCACACTCGGAAATCGAAGATCTTGGTAGCTTGGAATAGACCGAAAGGAGACATCCAACCCATAAACACGCATTAGTGTAGCTTCACAAACTTTCCCGCGAGCGAATTAGCCTAAGGTCTGGCACACGCTGGCGCCGTCTCAGGCATTCGCCAAAACACTGTGATCACACATAGTGCGACAAATGCTATCATTGCGCCAGGAGCAGCGGGCCATACGCTGTTCGTCACCAACAGATGTGCAACTAAAGGCGTGAGACCACCAAAGATGGCGGTTGCAGTTGTCGCGCCCAATGCGAGGCCGCTGAGCCTACCCTCGCCGGGGAATTGCTCGGCAGTCGTGACCGCGCCGACTGCGCTAACGGCTCCGCCGAGTGCAGCCAATACAATTGCACCAGCCCAAGTCGCAGCGCCACCACCAGCCATTGCCGCAAACATAGTCGTTGGCAGCAATATGCCGCCAAGTGCCAGCATCAGCAACGTGGGACGGCGACCAAAACGATCGGATGCAAGCCCCGTTAGGGGCGTTACCAGTATAACCGTCAGAGCTGAAAGGACCGAGATCGACAGAGCGCGCGTCTCCGGCATGGTGCCAGTGACATCTAGGAACACCGGTACATACGTAATGCCGACATAATAAGTGATAGAACCCAGCGCAGAGATCGCAAAACCGCGTGCAATAGCACTACGGTGTCGCTTCAGCATCTGCCGGATCGGCTTTTTCGGCACCGTGCCTGCATCGCGCTGACGCAGGAATTCCGGCGTTTCTTCAAGCGTCGCGCGGGTTATCAGGACCAAACCGGCGAGCGCGGCGCCGAACAGGAAGGGGAGGCGCCATCCCCACGAGACGAGCGAGTCTTCGGGCACAGCCCAAACGGTCAACGCCGCTGCACCTGCCGCCAGTAGCGCGCCAACCTCGCTTGCCGCCGATGCGCAGCTGGTGATCAATCCGCGCCGATTGTCCTCAGCACCCTCCAGCAAATAAGCGACGACGCCGGTATATTCGCCGCCAACCGAAAACGACATCAAACAGCGCAGTGCGATCAACAGCACGCCAGCAAGCGGGCCAATCTGAGCAAAGGTCGGCAGCAGAGCGGTTGCGAGCATTGCTACGGTCATCAAAGCCATCGAACCCAGCATCGTTACCCGCCGGCCCAGCCGGTCACCAAAATGACCAAAAAATAGCGCTCCTACTGGCCGCATCAGGTAAGCGATTGCAAACCCGCCGAGCGTCTGTGTTATCGACTGTGCGCCAGTTCCGAAGAATACCCGAGCCAACACCGTTGAAAAATAAAGGTAAAGTGTGAAATCATACCATTCAACGATTGTCGAAAGGGCTGCGACCACCATCGATCGCCGCGACATCGGCACGCTCACAGAGGGGGAAACGCCGTGCGCAGTTTGGCAAATGACATCGATCACGGGACAACTTGGCGAATTTCGCAATTGATGACAAGGTGCCTTGGCCTGACGCCGGAGCCGTGGATTAACAATTTAAATTCCGGGGACACCGAATTCCGGGGGCACGATGTTTAATTCCGATACTAATTC
>JBJOLA010000181.1:0-2732 GCA_046045815.1 Pseudomonadota bacterium | reverse complement strand
CATTCTGGCCCGAAGAAGCGATGGAACTTCTCCGCGTGGCGTTCAACCATCCGATCAAGATGATCGTCAACGCGCTCGGCAAGCCGCCGCCCGAAATGATCCAGATGGGCCGCGATCACGGGGTTCCCGTTGGCGCGCTCGCCGGGGCGAAAGAACATGCGATCCGTCTCGCCGAAGCGGGTGTGGATGTGATTATCGCACAGGGCGGGGAAGCCGGCGGGCATTGCGGCGAAGTCTCCACCCTCGTCCTCATCCCTGAGGTGGTTCGCGCGCTGAAACAGGCCGGGCATGATATCCCGGTGCTCGCAGCGGGCGGGATCATGACCGGCGCGCAAATGGCCGCCTGCATGACGATGGGAGCCGCAGGCGCGTGGACAGGCTCCGTTTGGCTCGCCACCACCGAAAGTGAGACCAGCGCGATCTTCCGGGAGAAAATGGTCGCCGCGCGATCCCGCGACACGGTACGGTCAAAGGGAAGGACTGGAAAATATTCGCGTCAGTTGAAGTCAGATTGGACCGACGCTTGGGAGGGACCTGATTCACCGGGAGCGCTGCCGATGCCGTTCCAATCGCTGATTAGCGAACCTGCGCTTAGGCTCGCGGACAAGGCTGCTGAGGGCGGCAATGCGGATGCGCGAAGCCTCGTTACCTATTTCGTTGGGCAGGGGGTGGGTTTGGTGGAGGATGTCACCTCTGCGCGATCCGTTGTTCAAAGCTTTATGGAGGATTTCGCCGATGCCGTGGGTACGCTCAATGCCGCAGTTGATGAAATTGGGCGGAGCGCTTAGCCCTCAAAACCAACGAACACGGCGGCCTCATCAATGGATTTGCGCTCGGAAACCACAGCATTTGCCGGGAAGCTTTCGTCTGGCCAGCCGAGCGCGATGCTTTTCATGATGATCTGATCGTCGGCGATGCCCGCATGTTCACGCACTACAGGAGATTGCATGATGCCTTGGCTGTTGATCACAGCACCCAGACCGCGAGACCAGGCGGCATTGACGAGCGCAGTCGCCACGGCACCGCAATCAAAGGGCGTATCGTCGCTGCCGTCGAGCACACGGTCATAAGTGATGATCACGCAGACGGGCGCGTCGAATTGACGGAAGCCGCGCAACACCCAATCCTGGCGCATCTCCTGATCATCACGTGCGATGCCCATCGCTGAGAAAAGCTGCTTGGCGACGCCAACCTGCCTGTCTCTGTGCGGCCCGGCAAACGCCTGGCCAGTGCGAAACTCGCGCGATTGCGGCACGCCTGCCACCATGCGTTCCGTGTTGCCGGCGCGAATCCGGTCCAGCGGTTCGCCGGTGATGACGTAGAAGTTCCAAGGCTGGGTATTCATCGATGACGGCGCGCGCATTGCCAACCCGATGATTTCCTTGATCAGCGCCATTGGAACGGGGTCAGGCTTGTAACCGCGAATACTCCGGCGCCCGAGGATAACGTCGTCAAACAGCATGTGCGGCCCCTAGAATGAAAAGTTCGATTTCAGTCGATAAAGATTTCTGACGGCGTTGGAACCCTCTCGCCAGAAGAAATGGAGCAAAGTTCCGGCCAGTGCTGCGCGGGGCTGGCGTCTGTTGAGGATGGTGGGCGCTGACGGGCTCGAACCGCCGACCCTCTCGGTGTAAACGAGATGCTCTACCAACTGAGCTAAGCGCCCCCAAATCGGAAGCAGCCCGAATACGGGTATTTTGCGCAAGGTCAAGTGGATTTGAAACGAACAGACTGGAAACGATTGGACGCGAACGGTATTCAAGGTCCCGAAATAGTCCCGAACTAAGATTTCAGTCGGCAACGTGTCGATCTCGTCGAATAATTGAAGGAAAATGTCGCGGCCAACAAAAAACCGCCGGGAGGGCTGTCACCCTCCGCAGCGGCAATTTCAATAGCACAGCAGCTATCTTTCCGATTTATCGCAACGTTGATTCGCTTGCAAGCGCGAAACTGCGGGCCGGTGCAGAATGAGTGCCGTTCTTGTTCATGGCGGTCTGCCCGCCGGGGTCAGGCTGCGGGACCTTGTTGCACTAGTCAAAAAGGCTGCCATTATAGGTGTGCCGGACGCTGAATCGAAGAAATGCCGGATTTCTCGAACCGCGGTGGCAGTTCTTGAATACTTCATCGGCTGCTGCCGCGAGCGTGATTTCGAAAAGGGGAACATCTGCGGCGTCTGGGAACAGCCTGCGACAATTGCGGCGAAACTGGGCATCTCGACGAAGGTTCTGCACAATGCTGAAGCGGAACTGCGCAAAGTAAAGTGGATCGAACGCACATCAACGGCGCATGCACGGCGCAGTGGTGAGCGGCGCGGCAGCGCTATCGTTGCCCTTGCAGGAATCAGCCTGGCTCCTTTGATCGGTCGCTATCCAGAACTGATTCATATCCGGGACACTGATGCACTGCAGCAGCAAGCGGTGACCGGCGTCAGGGCGGAGATAGTCCAGATAAGGCGACACATCCGCGAGTTGAGCGACCCAGAGATCATCGACCAAGCCGAGACGATATTGCCGCGTGGGCGCACCTCAAGGATCACGAAAATCGAACAGCTCGAAGCGATCAAGGCGGATCTTGAAGCACTGCTGGTGTGTATCGAACTTCCGTCTGGTGAGCATGTATCTTCTGACCGGTCGGAAGAAATCTTCTCACCCATTATACTGACTCAAGACTCATCAAAAAACTGTAGCGATGCGTGCGAGCCGCGAAGTGGGCACATTGAACCCGTCACGGTG
>JBJOLA010000153.1:0-2887 GCA_046045815.1 Pseudomonadota bacterium | reverse complement strand
CGGTGTACCAATAAAGCCGCGCCAGCTTGTGGAGCGCGCCAAAGTCCAATGAGCGCAGCCCGCCCTTGCCATATGCCTCCATATAATCGGCAAACACCGGATCGGCGAGCATCGGCACATGGCCAAACACGTCATGGAACACGTCGGGTTCCTCAAGATAGTCGATCTGATCGGGCGTGCGGATAAAATTGGCAGCGGGGAAGCGCCGATTGACAAGATGATCAAAAAACACCGCGTCAGGAACCAGCCCCGGCACAGCCACAACCCGCCAACCCGTCGCCGCGCTCAATCGCGCATTGAGTTCGTCAAAATCAGGGATGCCGCGGCGGGACAATTGCAGGCGGTCAACCCCGGAAAGGAAGGATTTTGACGCTCGTCCCACCAGCATCTCGGACTGCCGCGCAAATAATTTGTCCCACAAATCATGCTCTTGCGCCGTGTAAGTGGCCCAATTCTGCGGCACAGTGCCATCTTCGGCTGTTAATCGTAGGTTATTGTCAACCATGACAAAGGCGTTTACTCCAGTAAGCGTAAACAAAGGAATGGCTTATGCGCATGCGCAACATTCTTCCGGCACTTGTCATAGCCGGAATTGCCACAACAAGTCAGGCTGATATCGGCCGGATCAAGCTTGTCAGTGGCCCAGCAACGATTGAACGGGCGGGGCAATTGCTTCCCGCCACCTCAGGGATGGTCCTGCAAAAAGGCGATACCCTCGTTACCGGAAAATCCGGGCGCATGGGCGCGACCTTTTACGATAATACGCGCTTTGCCGCCGGGCCAAACAGCCGGGTGTCGATCCCCGAATATGCCTTTGACGATACGACCCACCAGGGCCAATTCATGACCCTCGTGCAAAAGGGTTCGCTCGCGGTTGTTTCGGGGCAAATAGCGAAATCGGCCAAGGATGCGATGCGCGTCCGCACGCCAACATCACTGCTCGGTGTGCGTGGCACCCGATTCGTTGTTGAGGTAAAGTAACCGCCCATGCGTCGCACCGTCCTTATCCTCACTCTCGCTCTGACGATCACAGGCTGTGCGGCGACTAGGGTCTCAATGTTCCCTGGCGAGAAAAACGCATCCGGTGGGTTTAACCCTACCGGAGCATTGGCGGTGCTTGATCCGGTGACAGGCCAGGACATGGCCGTGCTTGATCAGGCGAACAGCGCAGCGGGCATCGGCAAACATGCTGTTTCGGTGAAGGCCATGTCGGCGGCAGCGATGGAAGCAAAATATGGCGGCTTGTTCGCTTCGATGCCCGAACCACCGCGCCTGTTCATCCTCTACTTCAAGGAAGGAACGTCCGACCTTGTTGACGAATCGGGCGCTTTGCTGCCCGATTTATTTGCTGAGGTGAAACGGCGGCCCGGGGTTGATGTCCAGATAGTCGGCCATACCGACACCGTTGGCGCAGAGGCTTTGAATGACACGTTGTCCGTCAAGCGCGCTGAACAGGTCAAAGACATGCTCGGCAAGCTCGGCCTTCCCGGAGAAATCGTCCGCGCCACGGGCCGGGGCGAACGTGAAACCAAAGAGCCCACCCCAGACGAGACACCCTCCGCGCTCAACCGCCGGGTTGAGGTTTTTGTTAAGTAGGGATCAAGCGAGTCCCTAACCCACCACTTGCTCGATCACTCCGAAGATCGGGTGATGCTTGTCGTCATCCATCCAGATGCGTGCGCAGTCTCCTGATCGAAGTATAGTCGGGTCACCGCCGGATCCGATAATCGTACCTGCCGAGAGCGGCACCTCACGCGCGACACTGGCAACTAAAGCCGCAAAATCCGTTGCCGATGCGTCGGCACGGCTTTGCGCTTCTCCGTTGATATCGGAATTCAATATGCCCTGAAGCCGCCCTGCCTGCCAGCGCGCACCCAGCGTATCAGGCGTCACAAGCACCGGGGAGAGGCCTCCGCCAACATTGGATAGACCAACCAAACGGATGGCGGCGCAGGCTTCTGCTGCACTGGGCCCTGCTGCCACGTCACCTGTGACCACAACGACTTCGCCCACCGCCCCGGTTCCAGCCGTTACGGGATCGCGCGGCCCGCCCAACCTGTCGCTACGCAGGCACGCGCCGTCCGCGCTCAGCCGCTGATAGGCACGGGGCAGCGGCGAAGCGGCATCGCGTTCATGAAAACGTTCGCGCGGGATAACGGCGTGGTTGAGATCCGTCGCGAGCAATTCCAGCTTTGGCGCAAGCAGTTCCCAATTGTCGAGCACGTCCTGCAGTGTTGTTGCAATATGCCCGGCATACGCAAAATAAGCGAGATCATCCGAGACAACCACAAGCCGCCCGTCGCGACCGCCTTTGAGGGATGCGAGTTTCATATTCTTCCTTTCGAGGGGCAGTGGAGCAGAAGTACAACATGGGGCCTAGCGACGCGACACGCAACCCGCTTGACCCTTCACGCAAAGCATGGTGCATATGGTGCAATCGGAAGGGGAAAGATGGGCCGTCTCTCGAACATCATGGCCGTGGTTTTGGCACTGAGTTTCTTAGCCCCGGCGCGGGCTCAAGATACAAGCGGCGCGGCCAAGGGCGTGAGCTGGGAACAGGGCCGCACGGCCAGTTGGGAGCTTGCCCAGCACCGCAAGCTCAGCGCAGCACTCACTGCACTCAAGCCGCAACGGCCTGGAATTGTCGACGCCTATGTCGTTGTCGTCGGGCTTGACGCAGATCCAGTGTTTGGGCGTGAAGCGGCAGAAGCAGCAAAAGTTCTCTCTCGCCGCTATGATGCGCTGGGCCATACGATCCTGCTAGCGTCGGGCAGCAGCACCGCGCCCAACGGCTCGCCCATTGCAATTGACACCGTGCTCGCCGCCGTCGCTGCCAAGATGAACCTGAAAGAAGATGTGCTGATTCTCTATACTACCAGCCACGGTG
>JBJOLA010000125.1:0-3202 GCA_046045815.1 Pseudomonadota bacterium | reverse complement strand
CGCGCGCTGGCATCAGTGTTTTTCCGCCTGCCGCTTCGATGGCTTTCAGGCTCGCATCGACATTGTCCACGCCAATATAGCCCAGCCAGCACGGCCGTGCGCCGTGATCGACCATGTCTTTGGTCAACCGGAGAACGCCGCCGGTCATGCTGCCATCCGGGCTGGTGATGAAGCCGTAATCCGGGTCGCCCTCATGGGCTGTGGTGATCGTCCAGCCGACCACCTTTTCATAAAATGATTTTGCGCCTTCTGGGTCTGGCGTCATCACCTCATACCAAATCCAGCTGCCTTGCAATGTGCCCATAGCTCTTCTCCTTTCAAGCGTTGGCCGACGGAACTGCCGCTGGGTCCATCCACATCGGCCCCCAAATATGGCCATCGGGATCAGCAAAGTCGCGGCCATACATGAAACCATGATCCTGCACGGGATTGATATCTGCGGCGCCGCCGTGGGTGGCCGCCGCCTGGTTCATCACGTCAACAGCCTCCTTGCTTTCGAGTGTCAGCCCCAGCGCCACCTCACTTGATGTTGCGGGCGGAATCGGGCGGGTGGTGAACTCGCCCCATTTGGCATGCGTCAGCAGCATGACATGGATCGTCTCGCTCCACACCATGCAGGCGCCAGCTTCATCAGAGAAAGCGGGATTGTTGGTGAAACCCAGAGCTTCATAAAATCGCGCCGACTTCGGCAGGTCCGCCACGGGCAGACTTATGAAGATCATTCTGGCCATTTTGGCTTCTCCTCTCGACTCGGATAGGATTTCGAGATTATGGCATATGTTGTTCACTTTTTACAGGCACGCTTCATGACCGACATTCCCAACATCCAGCCCGATAGCCGCACCGCGACGGTACTCGAAGCGCCAGACAAATCCGTCAGTGTGCGCGATGTGTTCGGGATTGATAATGACATGATGGTCCCCGCTTTTTCCGAAGCGGATGAACGCGTGCCCGATTTCGATGGCAATTATGTTTTCGATCCCGATACCACCCTCGCCATTTGTGCCGGCTTTGCATTCAACCGGCGGGTGATGGTCCAAGGGTATCACGGCACGGGCAAATCAACACATATCGAGCAAGTCGCCGCGCGGCTCAACTGGCCCTGCATCCGCATCAACCTGGATGCGCATATCAGCCGGATTGATCTGATCGGGCGCGACGCGATTGTGCTGCGCGACGGCAAACAGGTGACCGAGTTTCGCGAAGGCCTGCTGCCCTGGGCGCTGCAAACCCCGACCGCTTTGGTGTTTGATGAATATGATGCGGGCCGCCCCGATGTGATGTTCGTGATCCAGCGCGTGCTCGAAACCGAGGGCAAACTCACCCTGCTCGATCAAAACCGCGTGATCCGCCCCAACCCCTGGTTCCGCATGTTTTCCACCGCGAACACCGTCGGCCTCGGCGATACCAGCGGCCTGTATCACGGCACGCAGCAGATCAATCAGGGCCAGATGGACCGGTGGAACATCGTTGTCGGCCTCAACTATCTCCCCGCGCAAGTGGAGGGGGAGATCGTGCTGGCCAAGGCAGTGGGCAGCGATCCCGCCGCCGTCGCCAATATGGTCAAGGTCGCCGATCTGACGCGGCAAGGCTTTATGAACGGAGACATCTCAACCGTGATGAGCCCGCGCACCGTGATCACCTGGGCCCAGAACACCGCCATCTTCAAAGACATAGGCTTCGCCTTCCGCCTGAGCTTCCTCAACAAATGCGACGAAGCCGAACGGGCGCTGGTCGCAGAATATTACCAGCGGGTGTTCGGGAAAGACTTGCCGGAGAGCGTTGTCGGGAAGTCTTAGGGGGTGGGGCAACATTCATCTAAGCGCCCGAATCTTTGGCGCCAGTTGTTGCATTCACCCGATCCGCTTGGCATATAAATTATATGTCTGCTGATGCCATATCCGCGCATGAGGCCGCAGCCGACGTCGCGAGACGCCGGGGCGATAGAGCGGTGGAGTTGGATCATTGGCAAAAGGTTATAGAGCTAAATCCCGACCACTCTGTAGCGCTTAATGTGGTAGGCAATTGGGCGCTTTCGCAGAGTGATTTTGGTCTTGCCTTTGACCTTTTGGAGCGTGCTTTAGCCAATGATCCAGGGCAACCCGCTCTGCTTTTCAATTTCGCGATGGCCGCGCGAGCAATTCGTCAAATGCCAAAAGCTTTTGAAGCATTGGATGCCGCGTTAGCAATCGAGCCTTATTTTGTGCAAGCCATATTTCAAAAGGCAGTTTTGCTAGAAGAGGTTGGACAAAATGCAAAGGCTGCGCTGTTATTTCGTGACGTTATTAGGTGCGCACCCCTTGAAATACTGACATCCGATCAATTCAAACCGGCGTTGGATCATGCGCGAGGACGTATTTCTGCAGATGGAAACGCGCTTACATCGGCTGCCCTTGCGGCCCTGAATTCACCCCCGTCATCATCCCGCATTGGCGAAGCGATCAACATACTAGCGGGCACCGCGAAGGCCTATGTTCATGAGCCTACTTTTCTTAACGTACCACAGTTGCCTGCGGTTTGTTTTTTTGAGCGTACATTGAGCCGGTGGCTGCCAAAATTGGAGGAGGCGTCGCCAGTAATTCTCGCTGAGTTGAATGCAGTGATTGCTCAAGACGCGACCGAAAAAAATTTTCCCCCGTATGTTTCAAATCCGCCAGGAACGCCGCTCAATCAATGGGCCGAGCTTGATCATTCGCCTGCTTGGGGAGCTCTGCATTTATGGAAACATGGTGAGGAAATTAGGGAAAATACGCGCCGATTTCCAGAAACGGAGCGGATATTGGCGGAAATTCCGAGGCTCTTCTTGGCGAAACGCGCGCCGAACGTCTTCTTTTCTGTGTTGCGAGCCGGCGCACATATTCCACCACATACGGGCGTAACAAATGCACGATCTACGGTTCATCTCGGCTTGATAATACCTGAAAGATGCCGTTTCAGGGTTGGTAATGAGACCCGGAATTGGCGATCTGGATTAGCGTGGATGTTTGACGATTCGATTGAGCATGAAGCCTGGAACGACAGTGAGCATGATCGCGTGATCTTGATCTTTGATACTTGGAATCCGAATCTGAATATGCGCGAACAGCAGGACCTTGCAACCGTGCTAGAAGCAACAGATGAACACTATGGCTCTAGCCCAAGCTGGAACAACGGATAAAAAAGGCGACGGATTTCTCCGCCGCCTCTTTTTACACCGAGCAAT
>JBJOLA010000123.1:0-4824 GCA_046045815.1 Pseudomonadota bacterium | reverse complement strand
GAACCCGAGCTCCGGGCGCAAGGCGTTTCCGCGTTGTATCTGTTTGGATCATATGCGCGCGGGGAAGAGACCGTTGAATCCGATATTGACTTGCTCTTTGATCTTGCACCCGATGTCCGCTTCAGCCTGTTTGATCAGGCACGGATAAGTACGCAATTGTCCGAATTGCTGCATGCCAAAGTGGATTTCATTCCGCGAAGAGCTTTACATTCGATACTGAAGGAACGTGTCGAAGCCGAAAAAGTCACGGTGTTCAATTGAAGGGAATTGATCGCGACCGGCTGTTCGTGGCGCTCATTGGCGAGGCAGTTGCCGATATCCAGCGTCGTATAGGAAATACGGATTATGAGACATTTCTGACTGATCGCGATGAGCAAGCATTGACAGCGTTCAGGCTCTCAATCATCGGCGAAAATGCAAACAAATTGTCGCATGAACTAAAAAGCCGTCATCCGGGTATTCCTTGGCTAGATATGGTCGCCTTTCGCAACTACGTGGCTCACGAATATCACCGAGTCGATCTTGCAATGGTCTGGGAAGCAGTGCTGTCGCTGGGCCAAATAGAGGCAATGGTCGATGCCGAGCAAGCCAATTTAAACGAACAGGGGCAATAAATGGACTTCATCTCAATCCTTTCCATCTTCGTGATGGCCTGTTTCGTCGGCTATTATGTCGTCTGGAGCGTCACGCCTGCGCTGCACACGCCGCTGATGGCGGTGACCAACGCGATTTCCTCGGTGATCATTGTTGGGGCGCTGATTGCGTCCTCGCCGGTTGGGATCGTAGGCGCGGCGAAGTGGCTGGGGCTGATCGCGATCACCTTAGCGAGCGTCAATATCTTTGGCGGTTTCGCGGTGACGGCGCGGATGCTGGCGATGTATAAGAAGAAGGATCGCCCCGCGCCCACTCCCTCAGCAGAGGGGAGCAAATAATCATGGAATCAGCAACACTTCAGCCCGCCTGGGTCGGCCTCGCTTATCTGATCGCGGGGGTCTGCTTCATCCTCGCCTTGCGCGGCCTATCTTCCCCCGCATCGAGCCAGCGCGGGAACCGCTTCGGCATGATTGGGATGCTCATCGCGGTCGGCACCACCCTATCGCTGATCCACATTGCGAGCCTTTTTGAGATCATGATTGCCATTGGCATTGGCGCGGCAATCGGCCTCGTCACCGCGCGCAGAATTGCGATGACGGACATGCCGCAACTGGTGGCCGCTTTCCACTCGCTGGTCGGATTGGCCGCCGTGCTGGTGGCCGCGTCTGGTTTTCTTGCCCCTGCCGTCCTCGGCATTGCGGGCGATGACGGTATCATCCACGCCGCGAGCCGGATTGAGATGAGCCTCGGCATCGCCATTGGTGCAATCACGTTCAGCGGATCGGTCATCGCTTTCCTCAAACTCAACGGCAACATGTCGGGCTCGCCGATCCAGTTGCCGGGACGGCATGTCATCAACCTTGCGCTGCTTGCCGGGATCATCGGCATGGTCGGTCTGTTCTACACCGATCAGTCCCCCTGGATTTTCTGGACGATCACGACGCTTAGCTTCGTCATCGGCTTCCTGCTGATCATCCCCATCGGCGGGGCGGATATGCCGGTGGTCGTCTCGATGCTCAACAGCTACTCTGGCTGGGCGGCGGCGGCGATGGGGTTCACGCTTCACAATACGGCGATGATCATCACCGGAGCGCTGGTGGGATCGTCGGGTGCGATCCTCAGCTACATCATGTGCAAGGCGATGAACCGCAGCTTTATCTCCGTGATCGCAGGTGGGTTCGGCGCGATTGCCAGCACGGGCGACGCCGCAAAGACGGACCGTCCGTGGAAGCGCGGCTCATCCGAAGACGCAGCGTTCCTGCTGGGTGAGGCCGAACAGGTCATCATCATCCCCGGATACGGCATGGCGGTGGCGCAGGCGCAGCATGTGCTGCGTGAAATGGGGGACTTGCTCAAGAAGAAGGGCGTGCGCGTGAAATACGCAATCCACCCGGTTGCGGGCCGGATGCCGGGGCATATGAACGTCCTCCTTGCCGAGGCCAACGTGCCCTATGACGATGTGTTTGAGCTTGAAGATATCAACGGAGAATTTGCCCAAACCGATGTTGCCTTCATCATCGGCGCAAATGATGTGGTGAACCCTGCGGCGAAGAGTGACAAGACGTCTCCCATCTACGGCATGCCAGTGTTCGATGTGGACAAGGCCAAGACGATCATGTTCATCAAGCGCAGCATGGGCGGCGTCGGTTATTCTGGTGTTGATAATGACGTTTTCTACATGGATCAGACGATGATGCTTTTGGCCGATGCCAAAAAGATGGTTGAGGAAATCAACAAGGCGCTCCAGCATTAAATGCGGCTCACAAGGGGGAGGTTGACCCCCGGCACCCACGTGGGGATGAGGTGCCGAGGGTCAGTGCAGCGCGACGATGCGGGACGGCATCATCAACGCTGCTGATCTGCGTATGCACGATTGTTCCGCCAAAACTATAGACGCGTCACCAGCATTGCATCCATTTCGGACCCAAGTTGCTGGACCACAGTGGCGCAGAAATGCGCCTTTGTGGACTAAGCGTGACGCATACCCGCGCAAAATTTGTATCGATGCGTCAAAATGGTGGTAGTCCTGCGTGACGGCGCTCCAGAATGACGGCAATTTTGCCTCACAACGGATCATGAATCTGCTGGGGCAACTAACAGGATGGGGCACAACATGGGTGAACATGGCTTGGGAACACTGGAATATGATCAAGCGCCAAGTGCTTTGATCTTTGCAGACAGCGAAGTCGGGGCGAGCGCGGCCCGGGCTTCGGTGGTTGCGATCGGCGGGCGCATCGCGGGCTGCCTCGGCATTGACGAAGCGATGGAACGGCTTGATCGGCAGGCGATGATACAGGCTGTCATGCTTGAGGTCTCCCGCGATCACGGCCCGATGATGGACGGTTTGATCGACCGGATCGGGCATATCGCATCGCGTGAGAATGTCCCCGCGATCATCTCGATGCCAATAGATCTGATCGACATCGCATCGGCACAGGCAGATCGGCCCAACGTCACCTTGTTGTGCCAGCCCGATCTTGCTGAACGCGTTTCGTCGCTCTCGCTGGCATGGGCAGGCAAGTTCAGCGGCGTCGCGGATTCGGCGATGGAGATGGACAGTATTCGTCTGCGCCGCCTTTCAGACGAAGTAACCAGAATTGCGCGGGCGTTGTCCAACCTCTCTTCGGGCGGAATGTCGGCACCGGGCGAACTTTCTGAGATGCTGCAATCACAGGTGAACGACGTTCAGATTGGTTTTGCAGCTGAACCCGTCGAGTTATCCCCATCGGCCTTGCCAAAGGCGAGCGATATCCGGTTGATGCTCCGGCTGCGGCGGCTGCGCGATAGCTATTTTGACCCGTCACTGTTTGCTGATCCGGCATGGGATATGTTGCTCGATTTGCTCGCCGCCCGTATCGAAGGTGATCAGGTCGCGGTCTCCAGCCTGTGCATCGCGGCCGCAGTGCCGCCAACCACAGCGCTCCGCTGGCTTAAAGCAATGACGGATCACGGCCTGTTCGAACGCCACGCTGATCCGTTGGACGGGCGTCGGATATTCATTCGACTAACAGACGCGGCGACCCGGGCAATGGGTAAATATTTTGCAGCGGCCGGACGACTAGAAGGGGTGATGATCTGAGAGCGGCGCACCGTCCGATCATTCACCGCGGCGAAACAGCTGCCGTGCCGTGCTGGCAGTTTGAACAACAAACAGCAGCATCAGTCCAATGCCCAAACCGCCGACAAAAATGTCAAACGGTGAATAGCCGGAGGCGGTGGTGGACTTGGGTCCCGCCAAAAACATCCAGAGAGACATAGCGATCAGCACGAGCCGCAGCTCCGTCGGCCCCGCCGCGAGATAGGACAGACGGAATTCATCAACCACACGCGCAGCCAGAAATGTGTGGATCGAGAGGAGCAAATAGCCGGTGAGCGCAAACAATGCGACATCCAGCCGCACGAACGGACTGAGGCCAATGCCCACAACAATGAGCATGTTGCCAAATGAGTCTATGCTGTGGTCTATGAAATATCCAAACTTTGGTCGCTCGATGTGACGGAACCGGGCCAAACTACCGTCAAGAGAATCGCCAAACCAATTGACAAAATATCCTGCAATCGAAACCCACAGCCATGTCGTGTCAAAGGAACTCAACACATAACCCGCTGTGCTTATGAGTGAGCCGCAAAAACCTAGAATTGTCAGTCGGTCTGGCGTCACCCACGCCGGCATTCGCGCTGAAAGCCAAGTCAGCAGTCGCCGCTCCGCAGCCGCCAATATGTTATTTTGAATACGAAGGGCTGGTTTCATTTTTTGTCACCGTCAGAATTTTTCAGATACATTGGCCAGATATTTTCCATCTTTTCTGCTGAGCGATCACAGATTGTAATCCGCCATCGTGGGAGGTTGCAAGTATCGATTTTCTGGTGCGGTCATCACTGACCTATCCAGCACGCAGTAGCAGTTGAGTTGCGCCTTGCATCGCTGCACAAGCACAGCTAGAGCGCCGTCTCCCGCAAGGGGGCGCTTAGCTCAGTTGGTAGAGCATCTCGTTTACACCGAGAGGGTCGGCGGTTCGAGCCCGTCAGCGCCCACCATATTTTCGGATTTGGGCAGGGAAATTTACCGAGACGATCCGGCCCCAATCCTCACCCACCTTACTTTGCCGCAGCGGCTGATTTGCCGCGCCAGATGCGCGATAGCGTGAACAAACCCATCGCCATCCAGATCACGTTCAGCGCCGCCGAAGGGATGGCGTGGTTGTAGCCTGAATTGACGATAAACCCGGC
>JBJOLA010000008.1:0-3082 GCA_046045815.1 Pseudomonadota bacterium | reverse complement strand
GCATAAGACGGCGCGGAAACCGCGAGCGCTAGGCCAAGTGCGACAAGCGAGACGCTTGTGCGGGTTGCTGAAACTTTCATGAAATCCTCCCAGATGTAACTTTTTTGAGTCGACATATTCGAGCTCTGCATCGTCGTTCGCAAAATCAGCAAACGATTGCAAGAGCTAATTGCAATCGATTGAAAATGTCTTTTGACCGTGACACTTTAGCAACATTGCGCCTTGCAATTACAGCGCGACGCACCCAAAAGTGGCCTTAGGCTGAATATCAGGGGTGCATGCGTGGCAAGTTCGGGCCGAATTCGAAACATCAAGGAACTGGCTGAACTCGCAGGCGTATCGGCGGGCACGGTTTCGCGCGCGCTGACGGATACAGGGCTGATCAGCGAAAAAACGCGCGAACGGATCAAGGCGCTTGCCCGCGAACATGATTTCCGACCCAATTTGATGGCGCGCAACCTGCGCATCCAGAAAACCGGCGCGATTGGCGTGGTTATCCCATTGGGCCATGAAACCGGCCAGCATATTTCCGATCCTTTCTTTATCACAATGCTCGGTCTGCTGGCGGATTCGTTGACGGAGCGCGGTTATGATCTGATGCTCTCCCGCGTCATCCCCACCAACGCGGATTGGCTGGACCGCTATGTCGATTCGGGGCGCGTTGACGGGGTGATCGTCATTGGCCAATCCGATCAATCCGAAACGCTTGACCGCGTTGCAGCGCGGTATCGCCCGCTGGTCGTTTGGGGCGGACAATCACTGGGCCAGGTGCATTGTTCGGTCGGTTCGGACAATCACAAAGGCGGTGATCTGGCCGCGAGCCATTTGATCGAACGCGGATGCAAGCGGTTGGCCTTTTTCGGTGATCCCCGCGCTCTCGAAATCGGGCAGCGGCTGGCAGGATGCAAAGCCGCGATGAACCGTGCGGGCCTCTCCGATGCTCTGACGGTTGTGCCGGCGCATTTGGTTGCAGAAGCCGCTCACCCCGATATCGCCCGTTTTCTCGGCACGATTAGCGAGCGGCCCCAAGGTATTGTTGCCGCATCAGATGTGATCGCGATGAGCACGCTGCGCGCGCTTTCCGAATTCGGGCTTGCAGTGCCGGGCCATGTCCGGGTGATTGGTTATGACGGCCTCGAGATTTCGGAGCATACCGTGCCGCGGCTCACGACAATCCGTCAGGATTTGACCACAGGTGCCGGGCATCTAGTGGATCTGCTCCTCCGCCGGATTGCGGGGGAAGACGCGGGGTCGGTCGTCATGGAGCCGGAGCTCGTCGTCAGAATGTCAACCTGAGGCCTGCGCCAGCGCCAACGCGCCTAACAGCCCCGCACGATCTCCTAGCCCGGGCGCGACGACTATTTCTGAAGCGCGCCCGACGAAATAACCTTTTCCGAGCAGCTCTGCTGTGGCGCGGACATTGTCGAGCAATCCCGCTGTCGCCAATACGCCGCCACCCAGGATGATCCGCCCGGGCTCAAAGATTGCCTGAAACGTGCAGACGGCTTGAGCGAGATACCAAGCGATAATGGCGTGGCCCGGATGATCTGGCTCTAATTCGGAGAGTGAGGCCCCCCAACGCTTTTTGATCGCTGGCCCACTTGCCAATCCTTCGAGGCAGTCGCCGTGGAAAGGGCAGCTGCCTTCAAAATCGTGATCGTCGCTGTGACGTGGCAATCGGATATGGCCCATCTCGGGGTGGCTCAGGCCCCGCAGCACGGTGCCGTCGACTACAGCGCCCCCGCCGATGCCGGTGCCAACGGTGAGGTAGAGCGATATCCTTTGGCCAATCCCGGCACCCCACAGGCTTTCCGCCAAAGCGGCGCCGTTGACGTCGGTATCAAATCCAACCGGGCAGCCCAGCGCGCTGCCAATGGGTCCGGCAACATCAGTATTGTTCCAGCCCGGCTTCGTGGTTTGGGTGATATGCCCCCAGGTCGGAGACGCCGGGTCAATGTCGAGCGGCCCAAAGCTTGCGATGCCAACAGCGGCAATTCGCCCGTATTTGTCCGACGCGGCCTGCAGCCAGCTCGTCACGGCGCGCAGAGTTTCCGCAGGCGTCGTCGTTGGGATGCGGGCTGTGTCACGTATGTCGTCATGCCGCGTGGCAACGCCTACGACAATCTTGGTGCCGCCCGCTTCTACCAGTCCGTAGAGCTTTTCCATGCCCGTCAGGATAGCGCCACAGTAGCGCGATCACCATCCAGCGTTATCCGGAAAACAGGCGCGGGTGTTCCGCCAAACTGCTGGCGTAATAATTCTGGGTGAACCTCAAAGCTCCGCCCTTGCAAACCCCAATGATCGATGAAGCTGATGACATCGAGCGACGGCTGCACCCACCAGCTATAGGCCTGCAACGGTTCCTCTGTTGGGTTGGCGGCAACGAGGCCAGTGCCGTTGAGCGGTTTATACGGACCGAACAACGTCGGCGCGACCATTCCGTAAAGCCCGTTCGGCCCCGATGGCCCCGACGGATCAAACACCCGGCGCTGGGTAGACCAGAACAGATAGTATAGTCCGGCATGCACCACCACGTGTGCACGCTCCAGCTCATTATTGAGCCCATCGGCATGAACCAAAGGGGGCATGAGGCTCCAACCAGCTACGGACCTTCGTGCAATCCCGACGGCACCGTTGAAGGCGCTCTTCGAACCCTTAAGCGACGCAGTGAACAGCAGATATTCCGCGCCGTCCGCTGGATCACGAAAATAGGCTGGGTCGCGAAAGGCTTTGATCTCGCCGGGAACACCCTCTGTTTGATCCACGCGGACATAGATTTCATCATCACTGACAAACGACTCGCGTGGGGTAGACCAGTTGGAAATTGCCGCCGCACCGCCTTCAAACGATAGCGTCCCGGTTGTTTCAAACAGCCGCTGCTCAAAGCTCGCCGTGGTTTCCCCGCGACGCCCAGCCGCCGTGAAGTAAAGCGTAACCTCCCCGCTTGAAGGAGCAAAAACGGCCGACCCTGCCCATTCTCGACTGCCGGCGGAAAAACCATCCGGCAGTGCCGGTCCGCAGTCCACCCATCCGGTCGCCATTTTCAATAGCAGGCGGATAGAGGCCACGCCGTGGCGATGAC
>JBJOLA010000374.1:0-9009 GCA_046045815.1 Pseudomonadota bacterium | reverse complement strand
AATTGATTCCCGACGACGCGCTAATTGCAGGAAGAAGTCGCGACTTTGCGCGGTTGGAAAGTGACGGAGAATGGGCTTGCGATCCGGGGTTGCGATTAACCGGGTTGAGCGAGGAACTGGCCAGCTTGATCGGCCCCAATGCCTCGGCTGGTATGGGGCAAATGGTTACGCGCAGTTTCCGGTTGCTGGAAAATGAAGCAGGTGATCTCCCGATGCTGAGCGGCGTAAGCATGCGTTCGGCATTTCAAGGACAATTGGCTGAATTGCGGGAGACGCCGTCGGCGCGTCTATGGCTTCACGGCGAACCAGTTCTTCTCCCAAGTGGCGATTTCGGCGGATATAATGGCGGTTATCGATTGGTTGAGCGCGCGTTGGCTGCGTCAGCGCCAAGTCCGATAAGTGTCGCTGCGGTAGACGATCAATTCGCCAAACAGCTTGATGCCGCGCTCCGAGGCCCACTCGCGCGCATTATCTCAAGCGCAGACATGATTTACGAACGGGGCGATGGCCCGCTGCGTCACGATTATGCGGGATATGCGGGTGACATCTCCTCAGCTGGGCGGCATTTGCTTGGCCTTGTCGATGATCTGGTAGACCTGCAAGCGATTGAACGTCCTGATTTCCGGGTTGAAACGGAAAAAGTTGACCTTGTGGATCTGGCAAGGCGTGCGGCTGGGCTACTCAGCGTTCGTGCTGCAGATCGCAGCGTCAGAATTGATCCGCCCCCAACTGACGAGCAGCTCGAGGCGCAAGGCGATTTTCGACGTGTGTTGCAAATCCTTGTCAATCTTGTCGGCAATGCCGTGCGCTACTCCCCGGAGGGCGGCTCGGTCTGGATTCGGACAGAGGAGGAGGGCGATCTCGCTGCGATCATCATTGCCGATCAGGGCAAGGGCATTGCTGAACCCGATCAAGCGAGGATTTTCGAGAAGTTTGAACGGGTTGATCAAAATGAGCCCGGTGGTTCTGGGCTTGGCCTGTATATTTCGCGGAAACTTGCCCGCGCAATGGGCGGGGACATCAGTGTCGATAGCGCGCCGGGCCAGGGCGCACGCTTCGTCCTCACCCTGCCAATTAGATAGCGCTCTCGACCCTCCTTGCATCTTGTGCCACATCGGCTGACGCAATTTTCGGCAACAGGAGAATTAATAATGAGTCCCAAAGCATTTATCCAGACGATGATCGCGCTGGCATCCGCATCGCTTGGGCTGGTGGCGGCGCTCGCTTGGAACGAAGCGATCAAGGCGACGCTCGCTTTGCTAGGCTTGGGAGACAGCATCGCGGGCAAATATACCTATGCGATCCTCGCAACTGTGCTGGCCATTGCTGTGCTCGCTTGGCTCGGCAAATTGTCCTCAAAAATCGGCGGCGACGCGGCGTTCGTGCGGGAAGCGGAGGGCTAGGCCCTACCGCTTCGCCACCGGGACATAATCACGTTGGGTTGGACCAGTGTAGAGCTGACGCGGACGACCGATCTTCTGATCGGGATCTGAAATCATCTCATTCCACTGCGCCACCCAGCCGACCGTGCGCGCAAGGGCGAACAATGCTGTGAACATCGTCGTCGGGAAACCGATGGCCGATAGGATCACGCCGGAATAGAAATCGACGTTGGGGAAAAGCTTCTTCTCGATGAAATAAGGATCGTTAAGCGCCATCTCTTCTAGCTGCAATGCAACCTCAAAGACGGGGTCTGTGACGTTGAGTTCCTTGAAAACTTCTCGAACAGTTGATTGCATCACGGTCGCGCGCGGATCATAGTTTTTGTAGACGCGGTGACCAAAGCCCATCAGGCGGAACGGATCATTCTTGTCCTTCGCCCGCGCGATATAGTGTGGGATGCGGTCCGGCGTGCCAATTTCACGGAGCATTTCCAGCGCCGCCTCGTTCGCGCCGCCGTGTGCGGGACCCCAAAGGCAAGCGATCCCCGCAGCGATGCAGGCAAATGGGTTGGCACCTGACGATCCAGCCAAGCGCACCGTTGATGTTGAGGCATTCTGTTCATGATCGGCGTGGAGGATGAAAATCCGGTCTAACGCGCGCTCGACGATTGGGTTCACCATATATGGTTCTGCCGGAACGCCGAACGTCATCCGCAAGAAATTGCCGGTGTAGGACAGGCTGTTGTCTGGATAAACAAACGGTTGGCCAATCGAATATTTATAGGCCGCCGCTGCAATCGTCGGCATCTTTGCGACCAGACGGTGGCTGGCAATCATGCGCTGCTTGGGGTCGGTGATGTCGGTCGAATCATGGTAGAACGCCGACAACGCGCCGACAACGCCGCACATGATCGACATCGGATGGGCATCGCGGCGAAAACCCCGGTAAAACATCATCAATTGCTCATGCAGCATCGTGTGCCGTGTGATTGTGCCACTGAACTTCTTGAGTTCCTCTGCGTCAGGCAGTTCGCCATTCAGGAGGAGGTGTGACACTTCCATGAAGCTGGAATGTTCGGCCAATTGGCCAATCGGGTAGCCGCGGTGGAGGAGCACCCCTTCGTCGCCGTCAATGTAAGTCAGCGCGGATTCGCAGCTTGCTGTTGAGGTAAAGCCAGGATCGAAAGTGAAGGCGCCGGTTTGGGCATAAAGTTTTCGAATATCAATGACATCTGGGCCGACGCTCCCAGAGCGTACAGCGCATTCGACATCTTTGCCATCGACGCTAATCTTCGCGGTTTTATCGCCCATCTTATTGTTCCTTCCCTGTTCGAGCGCACTCAGGCGCCGACAATAGTGCCAATACGCGCCAAGGACTCCTCGCGACCGAGAAGCATCAGCACATCAAAAATACCCGGGGAGGTGCCCCGACCTGTCAGCGCCGCGCGCAGTGGCTGCGCAACCTTACCGAGGCCAACGTCAGCCTCCTGTGCAACGACCCGCACACTCTCCTCCAGCGTCGCCATTTCCCAGTCGGGAAGGCGCGCCAGTGCTTCATGGGCCTTGCCCAAAAGGACAATGGCATCTCCCTCTAGCAGGCTTTTTGCCTTTTCGTCGAGCGAAATTGGTGCGCGCTCAATGAGGAATTTTGCACCTTCTGCCAGCTCAATCAGATTAGCGGCGCGCGGCTTTAGGACCGGCATCGCGCGTGCGATTAACGTCAAATCAACAGTCCCACCAAGTCGCTTTGCCACAAGTGCCGCCAAGCGGTCGTCATCGCCCTCGCGCATGTAATGGCCGTTCAGATTTTCGAGCTTCTTGAAATCAAATCGCGATGGTGATCTTCCCACTTGATCTACATCAAACCATTCAATTGCTTGATCTCGGCCGATAATTTCTTCATCTCCGTGGCCCCAACCAAGGCGCATGAGATAATTGTTCACGGCTTCAGGGAGATAGCCGAACTCATCTCGGTAAGCGTCAACTCCCAAAGCGCCGTGACGCTTGGATAGCTTTGCTCCGTCGGCGCCGTGGATCAACGGAACATGCGCATAGTTCGGTTCCTCCCAGCCCATCGCCCGGATCAACACCAGCTGACGGAAGGCGTTATTGAGATGGTCATCGCCGCGAATCACGTGGGTGACGCCCATGTCATGATCGTCCACCACAACGGCGAGCATGTAAGTGGGGGTGCCGTCCGACCGCAGCAGGATGAAATCATCCAGTTCTGCGTTGTTGACGGTGACTTCGCCCTGTACGCGGTCCTGGATGGTGGTCGCGCCTGTTTGGGGGGACCTTACTCGAATAACCGATGGCGTGCCTGTGGGGGCCTCTGAGTTGTCTCTATCGCGCCATCTGCCGTCATACCTGAGGGGGGCTTTGGCTGCTTTTTGATCTTCACGCATTTCCGTTAGTTCTTCAGGTGTCGCATAGCAGCGATAGGCGTTGCCGCTTTCGAGCAGTGCGTGGGCGACTTCGGCGTGACGGGCAGCGCGTGCAAATTGAAACACCGGCGCTTCATCGGCATCGAGGCCGAGCCAGTTCATGCCGTCCAGAATCGCCGCAATTGCAGGCTCTGTGGAGCGTGCACGATCCGTATCTTCGATACGCAACAAAAACTTGCCGCCGTGGTGGCGGGCGTAAAGCCAGTTGAATAAGGCCGTGCGCGCGCCGCCGATATGCAGAAACCCGGTGGGAGAGGGGGCAAAGCGCGTGACGACCATTGATTTTTCTGTGCTTGCACCCACGCGCAATTTCTCCGAGGCTGATGTAATGGAGAGCGCCCGTAGCACGCCCGTTAGATGGCTTCAAACGCGCTTGATGCAGATCGAACTTTGGCTGGACAATGAACGGGACCAAATTGCCCTCTGGCTGCCGGTTGCGCTCGGCGGCGGCATCACTGCGTGGTTCGTCTTGCCCGATCCGCGCAGTTGGATGGCGGTCATCGGTTTTGGTTGTGCGCTGTTGCTGGCAAGCATTGGGCTAGGACTGGGTCGGCGTCTGGGCAGAGCGCTGTTCTGGACAGGGCTGTGCATTACGCTTGGGTGTTCACTCATCTGGATCCGTTCAAATGCGGTGGCCGCGCCTGTGCTAAGTCGACCCATAATCGTCGAGTTTTCGGCGCGGGTTGAACATGTCGATATTCAGGCCGCAAAGGAGAAACTTCGGTTGCTGCTTCGGCCCGATGCGACCTCTGGGCTGCCTCCAATGGTGCGGGTGACGGTATCAAGTGATGATGTTGACCGGATGATCGTCAGTGGCGAGCCTGTCCGGTTGCGCGCAAGGATTGTCCCGCCGCCGATCGCCGCCATTCCGGGGGGCTATGACTTTTCCAGAAACGCCTGGTTTTTGGGAATCGGCGGCACCGGGTCGTCAATGGGGCGTGTGGTGCATCTCGCCACGGCATCGCCTGTTGAAACGTCAAAGCGGGAGAGGCTTTCTGCTCATATCCGCGGGCAACTTGAGGGCAGCGCTGGCGGCATAGCGTCGGCATTCGCAACGGGAGATCGCGGCGGCATTGACCCGGCAGATGAGGATTCGATGCGCGCGAGTGGCCTCACACACCTCCTCTCGATCAGCGGATTACATATCACCGCTGTGATCGCTGCCGCGATGTTCTTCACTTTGCGATTGTTAGCATTGAGTCCTTGGCTGGCACTGCGCGCGCCATTGTTGGTCATCTCGGCAGCCAGTGGCGCTGCGGCGGGGATTGGCTACACTCTGCTGACGGGCGCGGAGGTGCCCACCATCCGATCTTGTGTCGCATCCGTGCTTGTGCTGATCGGGCTCGCTTTGGGCCGGGAGGCGATGACGCTCCGCCTTGTAGCGACGGGCGCCTTGTTTGTCCTATTGCTGTGGCCCGAATCCTTGGTTGGTCCCAGCTTTCAGTTGAGCTTTGCCGCCATCACCACAATCGTCGCGCTTCATGACAGCACTTGGGTCAAAAAGTGGACTATGAAGCGCGATGAAGGCCTATTTATAAGGCTTTGGCGAAGCTTATTCTCACTCATTCTAACTGGTTTCGCCGTTGAAGCGGCGCTGGCACCCATTGCCTTGTTTCATTTTCACAAGTCGGGCCTGTACGGCGCATTCGCCAACATCATCGCGATTCCGTTGACCACGTTCGTCATCATGCCGTTTGAAGCGCTGGCTTTATCGTTGGACGTCGGCGGCTGGGGTCTGCCGTTCTGGTGGTTGACGGGACAGGCTCTCAATTTCCTGTTGTGGCTGTCACGGGCAGTTGCAGCCGCACCCGGAGCGGTGGCGACTTTGCCGTCTATTCCCACGGGTGCATTTGCGCTGATGATTGGTGGCGGTCTGTGGTTGATGCTCTGGAAGCACCGTCCGCGCCTCTGGGGATTGCTGCCAGTTGCGCTTGGAGGATTGTGGGCGTGGTCAATGCCCGTGCCTGATCTGCTCATCACAGGTGACGGCAAACATATGGCCGTGCGCTCTGCGAACGGCGATGTTGCGCTGTTGAGGCCGCGCACCGGGGACTATATGCGTGACGTCATGGCCGAAGGATCGGGCGCGCTGGATGCGCTTGACGATATTGACGGGATGCCGGGCGCTCAGTGCGGGCCCGATCTTTGCCTCTTCACATTGCGCGGCGCGGCCCGAATCTGGCAGATTGCGGCGACGCGCAGTCAATATGTTCTGCCTTGGGCACCTTTCATAGATACATGCGCGGCGGTCGACATCATCGTGAGTGATCGCCGCTTGCCGCTGAAATGCAAACCGAAATGGCTAAAGCTTGATCGGGAATTCCTCGCAAAAACCGGCGGTATGTCAGTCTTTCTGCGCGACGGCTCTGTTAAAACTGTGCGGCGAACGCGGGATTTTCACCCTTGGGTATTGGCACGACATTGATTTTGTCCAATGTTGTTTCTGAACGAATGATCACAATGATTTGAGAAGTGGAGGATATATGGATGCTGTAAAACTAGGTGCGTTGCTGCCAGATGGCTCTCTATTTGGGGCTTGCCGAGCCGATGAGCTAGCGGATTTGCTATCGCTGTCGAGTCGTCACGACATGCGAAAAGGGCAGACCCTGCTGATGCAAGGCGATCCGGGTGACGCGCTGCTGATCTTGCTTGGCGGCCATGCCAAGGTGACAATGGTCGCGCTCAACGGCCGTGAGATCACGCTCGACTATGCCGATCCAGGCGCTGTTTTGGGCGAAATTGCGGTGCTTGATGGGGGGACGCGCTCGGCTTCGGTTATCGCGCTTGAAGCTGGAAGCTATTTGCGACTTTCCCGCGCGGCGTTTGAGGCTTTTGTCGAACGTCAGCCGGGTATGGCATGGCGATTGATGCGCGAATTGGCGCGGCGACTTCGCCAAACCAACGCTACGGTGGAGAGTGATCGCGCCTTTGCGTCGGGGCCGCGCCTGGCACGCTTCATCCAGCGCCTGATGATGCGAGGCCAGGAAGATGGTCGTCTGCGGCTGGATTTGAGCCAAAGCGAGCTCGGTAGCTTTGCGGGGATGAGCCGCGAAAATATCAACCGTCAGCTCAGCGCTTGGGTTGAAGCTGGCGTGATCGCGCTTGAACATGGGCAAATAAGAATATTGGACAGCCACTTTTTGGCCGAGATTGTTGAAGCACCTGACTGACCTATCGTTGTGCCAGATGCTGCATTGACAAATAGGGCGTGGATCAGCGTAAGTGCCCACACATATTAGCGCTTGTGTTTGGAAAACTGCATGACCGATGACAAAAAAACTGCCGCCGATGACGTGCCGGAAAACGCCGGAAAAACTGATGATGAGGAAGCGAAAAAGCGTGCCGGCCTGCTGAAGGCGGGCATTGGCATCGGTATCGGGTCAGCTGCGATCGTGGCGGCTTTGCTCTATTCAAACCACGCACGGAAAAAGCGCGATCCTGAATAGGCTTTTGCGCAGCGTCAGCCCTTCCCCGAATCACCAAGACCTCGCATAGAGGCTTATGCCCCACGCCCCCTTCGTTCCTCTGCGCATTTTTTCCGCCTACACGATGCTGGAGGGGGCAATTGATCCTAAGGATATTGCGAAGCGTTCCAAGGAGTTGGGGTTTCCCGCTGCCGCAATCGTCGACCGCAACGGGCTATACGGTGCGATGGCATTTTCCGATGCCTGCGCCAAAGCGGGCGTGCAGCCGATCATCGGTACCTTGCTCTCGATAGCACGACCGGATCGCCCAGAAGGCGTGCCACCTGCTTATGATTGGCTCGCGCTCTATGCGCAGGATGAGGCTGGATATGATAATCTCTGCCAGCTTGTTTCGGCTTCCCATCTGGATCGGCCGATTGAAGAACCTGCCCATGTCACTTTCGACCAGCTGACCGGCAAAACCGACGGCCTGATCGCCCTGACGGCAGGCGGAGAAGGCGCGGTGGCGCGGTTGTTCTCTGAGGGCCAAGATCACGCCGCTTACGGCTATGCTGATCACCTGCTCCAGCTGTTCCCCAATCGGCTTTACGTGGAGATATGTCGTCGGCTTGATGCTATAGAGGGTGCATCGGAAGGCTTGCTGATTGAATTGGCCCACCGGCTGGGGCTGCCGCTGGTCGCGACGAATCCAGCAAGTTACGCCGACGCGGATTTCCACGAAGCGCATGATGCGATGCTTTGTATTGCGTCCTCTTCCTACGTCGACAGTGATGACCGGGTGAAAAGTTCGCGCGATGCGTGGATGAAGCCCGCGAAGGACATGCGGCTGTTGTTCGCTGACTTGCCCGAAGCGCTGGCGAACACATTGGTCGTCGCGCAGCGCTGCGCGGTAATGGCGCCAAAACGTGATCCCATCCTGCCGAGCCTTGCCGGTGATGTTGAAGCCGAGGCGCAGCAATTGCGGGTTGATGCTCATGCGGGTCTGCTCGATCGGCTGAAGCGTATCCCGGACGCCGACGTTGGGGCTTATCAAGCGAGGCTTGATTTTGAACTTGATGTGATCATCGGGATGAAATTTCCAGGCTATTTCCTGATTGTGGCTGATTTCATCAAATGGGCGAAGGGGCAGGGGATTGCCGTGGGGCCGGGCCGCGGATCGGGTGCGGGTTCGGTTGTGGCCTGGGCGCTGACGATTACGGACCTTGATCCGTTGAAGCTCGGGCTGTTGTTCGAACGTTTCCTCAATCCGGAACGTGTGTCGATGCCCGATTTCGACATCGACTTTTGTGAAACCCGGCGAGAAGAAGTGATCCGCTATGTGCAGACGCGCTACGGCCGCGATCATGTGGCGCAGATCATCACCTTCGGGCGGTTGAAAGCGCGCGCCGTGCTGAAGGATACCGGGCGGGTGCTCCAGATGAGCTACGGCCAGGTTGACCGGCTGGCGAAGCTGATCCCCAATTTGCCCGCCGATCCCTGGACGCTGGAGCGCGCCTTCAACGGCGTCTCGGAACTGGCGGCAGAATATAAATCTGATGCGCAAGTTAGGCGGCTGATTGATCTCGCGATGAAGCTTGAAGGATTGCCGCGCCACAGCTCCACCCATGCGGCGGGCGTCGTCATCGGGGATCGGCCCCTCAGCCACCTCGTGCCGCTTTACCGTGATCCTCGGTCTGATATGCCTGTCACGCAGTTTGACATGAAATATGCTGAGGCGGCCGGGCTGGTGAAGTTCGATTTTCTGGGGCTGAAGACACT
>JBJOLA010000345.1:0-3981 GCA_046045815.1 Pseudomonadota bacterium | reverse complement strand
CTCGCCGATGTTGAGACCTTCTACACCAGCCGCAATTCGAGCCTCGCCAGTGAGATCGATAACCTGCGCTAAGCCAGCCTTTGGGAGTTAATGCCATGAACCCGTTTGAAATGGTTGTTTTGATCGTTGCCATAAGCGCGGTCGCCAGTGTTTTTCGAGCCAAATACGGCGTCGTGCGCCGGGGCAGAGGCCGCCACGCGGTCGAGGAATTCGTCGGCAGGACCGACACCGCCGACAACCGGCAACATCTTGAAGAGATCAAAGCGCTGAAGGAACGCATCGCCGTTCTCGAACGCATCACGACTGAAACCAACAGCGCGGTCTCGCTTGACCGTGAGATTGAAAAGCTAAGGTAAGGAAGGAGTAAGCCCCGTGGATACCACCGCCCTTTACATGATCTTCGCCGCCACCAGCCTGATCGCCATCGCGCTCGTGTCGTTGGTGGGGCTCAAGGGGTTCACCGCTTGGATCGACCTGAAGCGCGCCGAGCTGCAAACGTCAGCCACCACAGCCCCGCCCAGCGCGGGTAGCCGGATCGAGATTGCTGACCTGAAGGAACGGCTGCGGAAATTAGAAGCAATCGCGGCCGGCGTTGACCTCTAGGTCCTTGAAAAGCGTGGTGGGCGCGGCAAGGATTGAACTTGCGACCCCACCCGTGTGAAGGGTGTGCTCTACCACTGAGCTACGCGCCCACGCTTTAACGGGGAGGCGGACCTCCCGATCTTCAAACAGAACGGGCGGTGCTTTGCGGCACCGCCCGACTGATTCAGCCAATAGAGATTGACCTGAAATTTGTCCAGTGACCGCGTGCCCGTTCAACCCGGCGCGCGGTACATTTGGTTTAGTTGACCGCGTCTTTCAGACCCTTGCCAGCCTTGAACTTTGGTTGCGACGATGCTTTAATCTGCATTGGTTCACCAGTGCGGGGGTTGCGACCGGTTGACGCTTTGCGCTTGGAAACCGAAAATGTACCAAAGCCAACGAGACGCACTTCGTCGCTCTTCTTCAGCGCACCCGTGATCGAGTCAAATACGCCTTCAACGGCTTTGCTCGCATCAGCTTTGGTGAGACCGGAAGCATCAGCAACGGCGGAAATCAGTTCTTGTTTGTTCATGTGAATGAACCCCCTATCTATATGGTTGAAGTGTGACTCGAGGCCAAACTGTGCGCCACTAACGACAATTCACGCCCCGCTGTCAAAGCAAATTCTGCGTTTACACGTTAAAATCAGGCAATTTGTCTCAATTTATGGGTAAAAACTTCAATGAGGCCGAGAATCTGGCTGATTACTGACCGCAACAGGCGGTTGAGCGGCCAATTCATCCGCTTCCGTCCACTCAATTGCAACCAGCGGCTCAACAAGTGCGAGCGCCAATACTTCGTCGACATGGCGCACCGGAATGATTGTGAGTCCGTCCCGGATGTTCGCCGGAATCTCGACGAGGTCCTTCTCATTCTCGTGGGGGATAAGCACCGTCTTGATGCCACCGCGCAGCGCCGCCAACAGTTTCTCTTTGAGCCCGCCGATCGGCAACACCCGTCCGCGCAAGGTCACTTCACCCGTCATCGCAACATCGCGGCGCACCGCAATGCCGGTTAGTGTCGATATCATCGCCGTGACCATGCCGACACCGGCAGAAGGGCCATCCTTGGGCACAGCACCTTCGGGGAGATGGATGTGGATATCCTTCTTGGCGAAAACGCTGGGCTTGATTCCGTAGGACGGGCTGCGCGCCTTGATGAAGGAAAGCGCGGCCTGGATCGACTCGGTCATCACATCGCCGAGCTTGCCCGTGGTCCGCACGCCGCCCTTGCCGGGTACGGTAACGGCTTCGATGGTTAGCAACTCGCCGCCAACCTCGGTCCAAGCGAGGCCGGTGACCGCGCCGATCTGATTTTCTTCCTCGCCCAGCCCGTGCCGGAATTTAACGACGCCGGCGAATTCATTGAGATTTTCTGGCGTCACGATGACACTGCTGACTTTGCCTTCCAGAATTTGCCGCAGCACCTTGCGCGCCAGCTTTGCAATCTCACGCTCCAACGTCCGAACACCCGATTCCCGGGTATAGCCCTGGATCAACGCCCGCAGGCCGGGCTCGGTAAGTTCGAACTCACCCTTCTTCAGGCCGTGGGCTTCGATCTGCTTTTCCACCAGATGGCGTTTGGCAATCTCAACCTTTTCATCTTCGGTGTAACCTTCGAGCCGGATGATCTCCATCCGGTCGAGCAATGCCTGCGGCAGGTTAAGCGAATTCGCCGTTGTGACAAACATCACGTCGGATAGATCATAGTCAATCTCGAGATAATGATCCTGGAATTTGTTATTCTGTTCCGGATCGAGCACCTCTAGCAACGCAGACGCGGGGTCTCCCCGGAAATCCTGGCCAAGTTTGTCAATTTCATCGAGCAAGAACAAGGGGTTGGAGGTGCCTGCTTTCTTCAAGTTCGAAATGATCTTGCCGGGCAATGATCCGATATAGGTGCGGCGGTGGCCGCGAATTTCGGCCTCATCGCGCACGCCCCCGAGTGACTGGCGCACAAACTCGCGCCCGCATGCCTTGGCAATCGAACGGCCAAGCGAAGTCTTTCCAACGCCCGGCGGCCCCACCAGGCACAGGATCGGGCCCTTGAGCTTTGAGGTGCGCGCCTGCACCGCGAGATATTCGACGATCCGGTCCTTGACCTTCTCCAGCGCATAATGATCATCATCGAGCACCGCTTGTGCTGCGACCAAATCCTTCTTGAGCTTTGATTTCTTGCCCCACGGCAGGCCGAGCAAAACATCGAGATAGTTGCGCGTAACGGTCGCTTCGGCAGACATGGGCTGCATCGTCTTGAGCTTCTTCAACTCACTTTGCGCGCGCGTTTTGGCCTCCTTGGAAAGTTTGAGCGTCTCGATCTTCTTGGTCAGCTCACCAATCTCATCGCCTGCGCCGTCCTCGCCCTCGTTGCCGAGTTCCTTCTGGATCGCTTTGAGCTGTTCGTTGAGATAATATTCGCGCTGGGTCTTTTCCATCTGGCGCTTGACGCGGCCCCGGATCTTCTTCTCGACCTGCAACACGCCGAGTTCACCTTCCATGAAGGCAAACGTCATTTCGAGGCGTTTGCCCGGATCAAGTTCCACCAGCAGAGACTGCTTGTCGCTGACCTTGAGCGAGAGATTGGCGGCCACCGCATCGGAAAGCTTGGAAGGCTCCTCAATCTCGCTGAGCTGAACAGCGGTTTCTGCGGGCAGCTTCTTATTGAGCTTTGCATAATTATCAAACTGATCCACCACAGAGCGCATCAGGGCCTTCACTTCGTTGCCCGAGGCTTCCAGTTCTTCTGCGAGCGCAACGGTGCCAGTCAAAAACTCGCCAGCCCCGTTCAAAGACGTAAGCGACGCGCGGCGACCACCCTCAACCAGAACACGCACGGTACCATCAGGCAGCTTGAGCAGCTGGAGCACCGTGGCGATGACGCCCAGATCATAAAGATCGTCGCGGCCCGGATCATCCTGTGCGGGATCAAGCTGGGCGACCAGGAATATTTCCTTATCCGCATTCATCGCCGCTTCCAGCGCGGATACCGATTTGTCACGCCCCACGAACAGCGGCACCACCATATTCGGGAATACCACAATGTCGCGCAGGGGAAGGACGGGATAGGATTGGGTCATGATCACTCGCTGAAATGGTTTTCCGCTATATGGGCGAGGACGGCGCGAGGTTCAATGGGGGCGGGGCGTTGTTATCAGGGCAATCGGGTGAACGAAAAATACCCGTCATTCCCGCGACGGCGCATTGCTGTCCGGAATTTTGGATTGCTCATGATAATTCCAATGCGAACTGAGGAGAGGGCGTTGTTTTGTCGGGTCTTCTGGGCGGTGGTTTGGTGTAATTGGTGAGGCTGAAGGGCGTGAAAAGGGCGGTTTTGAGGCGGGTGAGGAGTGCTTTGGGGTTGGCTTGGGGTGCGATTGCGGCGCGGAAGATACGCAGCAGC
>JBJOLA010000321.1:0-6225 GCA_046045815.1 Pseudomonadota bacterium | reverse complement strand
ACCGGGGTGACGTAGTTCAGATCAACGCGCGCGGTATAGGTCCCCTTTTGATCGAGGTAGAACCCGCCAACCGTGCCTTCGAGCAAACCATTGCCAGCCTTGAAGTTCAGTCGCAATTCTGAACTAAAAGCGTGGTGGTTCAGCTCATTGTCGAGCTGCGAGATCGGAAGCGGCGTGGCGTCCTGATCTTGGCCAAACTTTGAATTATAGGCCCGGTATGACCCGATGTAGCGCAGGTTGACACTGTCGCTGATGTCATACGAAATACTGCCTTGAACCCCCCAACCTTTGAATTTGGTTACAGGCAGCGCGAAATAGGGCTTGAAAGGTGCCTGGGTTGTTGGCGCAACGCCATCCGCGAAGTTCGAATAGCTCACGAAGCGCGGATCATAGCCCAAAAGGTTGCCGCCAGTATCGCAGCTATTAGGACCTGCGGGCACGAAAGCACAGTTTAGAGCAATTGGCTGACCATTTTTACCAACGAGCCAGGGATTAAAACCGGACCCAGTGAACGAACCTGAGCTACCGGTTGATCTTGGATCGAACGCAATGCCCGGCGCAACCGTTGCGCCCGCCGCGATCAGGACCGTCGGAATGGCTTCTGAGTTTTCGCGCGTATAGTCTCCCGAAATGTTGACTTCGATCTGATTGTCCGGTTGCCATTTCAGTGCACCGCGAATAGCCGTGACATTCTGGCCGCCCATTGTAGAATAGTCGGCGTTGCCCCGTCCACGTGCATTATTTGCAGGCACATTTGAATTAGGATGTGTCACGCCGTAGTCGAGCATTGCCACGTAACCGTCGTTGCTGCGCGCAATTCCAGAAACACGAACCGCCAGATTGTCGGAAACCTTTATATTGGCCACACCTCGAATATTCAACGAGTTGTAAGAACCGTAGCCAATCTGGAACGAACCGGAATTATCGCCGGTCGGCTTGGCGCTGAACAACTTGATCGCGCCGCCAATTGCGTTCTTCCCGGCAAGCGTCCCCTGAGGGCCGCGGAGAATTTCTACGCGATCTAGGTCCATCAATTCTAGCAGCGAGCTGGACAGCGTCGGAATATAAACATCGTCAATATAAACACCGACGCCCGGATCAAGCGCATAGTTGAAGTCCGTTTGTCCAACGCCGCGAATGAAGGCAATCAAACCGGAACCACCATTTTGTGGCTGCGGACGGAGCACCACGTTCGGCGCTTGTGCTGCAACTTGAGAAATATCGGTTTGGCCGCGCGCTTCGAGCATCGCGGCGTTGACGGCCGTAATCGCGATCGGCGTGTCTTGCAGTTTCTGTGAGCGGAACTGCGCGGTAACGACGATGTCTGTCGCTGGGCCTTCTGCTGCTGCGTCTGCAGCCGGTGCCGTAGCCGTCTGCGCATATGCTGGCGAAATCAGAGCCAAAGCGAGCGCGGTGCCCCCAAATAGATTAATAGCCTTCATGTTATCCTCCTCCGTTTTAATCCTGAACCTTCGGACCTTTGGTGCGGATCAAACTGAACCGCAAAGTCCTGTCATCGTTTGTATGCAACACATACTACATAATCGATTGTACCGTGCAACCGAAATTATCCCGGGGTGATCAGCCGAACGCACGACCGGGTGTGATCCACCAATCGATGCTGGCGCGAATGTCTTCAACGACATAGGCCATCTGCACGATTTGCCCCACAGCCTGGCCGAAACCGAGCATGGTCATGATGTTGTCCTTTCCAAAATCGCGAGAAGGCTGTCGACCAGTTCCCGAGGCATTGAGAGGAACGGACTATGATCTGTCGCCAGCGTCGTCACGGTCTCGCAGGGAAGAAGTGTTTGCATCCGGCGTTGATCAGCGATTGGAATCGCCCGGTCATGCAGGCATTCGACATAGTGGCGGGGCACACGGCCAAAGCGAGCAGCCGTCAGTTGCTGTGCTTCGGTGCGCGGACCGTTTGGCTCGGCAACCAGACGCGTTACCGCCGTTTCGGCCATTTCTCGCGGGGATAGCTGGGCGAACACAGATATGGCATGCGTCGGATCAATGATCGTCGCGGCACCGCTTGGGTGGGGATGCTGGATCGCCACAAATGCAGGATTGGGCTCGGATTGTTCGCGCCACGCCGCGCGTGACATCCCGTCGGGGATCATCATGGCGCAGATATAAACAAGCGCTGCAATCCTCTCGGGTATGCGCTCTGCCGCTTCACTGATGACGATCCCGCCCCGGCTATGCCCGCAGAGGATGACCGGGGCGGCGGCATGCCGGCAGAGGCCCGCAGCAAAGTCTGCCCACCCCGAAAGCGTTACCGCTGCCAGCTCCTCAGCGGTTCCCCCCATTCCCGGCAGATCAGGGGCAAGCACGATATGACCAGCCGCTTCGAGCATCGGTTTGATCTCGTCAAAGCACCAGCCGCCGTGCCACGCGCCGTGTATCAAAACGAATGTCGCCATCAGAGGGTGATCACCGTCTTGCCGAACAAGGCCGGGGATGCATGATAAGCATAAGCGGCCTTGGCGTCATCAAAGGCGAAGACCTTATCCACGACCGGCTTGATTCCATTGGCATCAATCGCAGCGTTGAGGCTGCGCGCCATAGCCGCCGAGCCGACGAAGATACCGCGCATCCGTCCCGCTTTGAACATGATGTCACGCGGCGTCACGCTCCCCACGGTGGATAGCACGCCGATGATCGCAATTTCTCCATTGAAGCCGATCGCTTGCATAGATTGCGCCATCGTCCCCTGACCACCAACCTCCACAACATGATCTACGCCGCCGGTTAGCCGCATCATTTCAACGCCCCAGTCCGGAGTTGTCTGATAATTGACGACCACGTCAGCACCCATCGCCTTGACCCGCTCCAGCTTTTCATCGGATGAGGACGTCGCGATCACCCGCGCACCAGCTGCTTTGGCAATCTGGAGCGCAAGCAGCGAAACCCCGCCGGTGCCAAGCACTGCAACCCACGCACCAGGGCGTACCGCAGGCGTGCCCTCCATTAACGCGTTCCACGCCGTAACGCCCGCGCAAGGCAGTGTTGCCGCTTCTTCAAAACTTAGCGACTGCGCCATCGGCACGACGCCGTATTCGGGCAACGTCACATATTCGGCCAGCATCCCCTTAGCAGGGGGTGCTCCCAATGCCGGGCCAGCCGCAGCGCTCGCCGGTCCTGACACCCAGCCCTGAAAGAAAGTTCCCGCCACCCGGTCTCCGACTTTATAAGCGCTCACACCCGTGCCGACTGCCTCGACTTCACCGACGCCGTCGGAGAGTGGCGTGACATTACGGTCCACCCGGCCGCTCATATAATGGCCCTTTGGGATCAACGAATCGCGATAGTTGAGGGAGCAGGCCTTAACCCGTATCAACACTTCGCCAGGGCCTGCCACTGGCTTGTCCAGCTCCACCAAATTCATGTCGTCGAGCGACGATGCGCCCTTGTTCAACTGCCACGATTTCATGTCATCCTCCGATTCGGTTGATGCCGATCTGAAGGATTGCGCGACTCCTCACAAGGGGCTTCGCGCGGCAGCCGCAGCTGGCTTTATGCACCGGCCTTTGATCGAGATGTGAACAGTGATCGCCACCCCCCGCCCGATTTGAGCACACCGCGTGCGAACAAGCGGGCTGACGCCCACACGACAACGCCGACCCACAGGCCCTGCCACAGGAGCGCCAGCAGATGAGGCCAGAGGGTTGCATCGGTCGCACCACGCGCTGCCATCGCGAAGGGTGAACTAAATGGGAAAATCTGGGCAAAACGGGCAAGCTGGGATTCAGGATTACCCGCAGCAGCCGTTGCCAGGCCGAACATGCCAACTTGGAGCAAGGTGATGGGTAGCGACATCATCTGGATTTCGCGCATTGTTGATGCTTGCGCGCCGACGCCGAGGAACACCGCGCCGAGCAACATGTAAGCCGTCGAAAAATAAGCCGCGCTGAGGATCAGAAAGGTCGGCATGCCAATAGCCGGCGCGTAGGTCGCCAAGTTCATACTGGCAGGCAGGACGCTAATCCCAATGGTCGCGAGAGCTCCCCAAAAGGCGATAAACAGAATTGAGACTCCAAACATGCCAAGCAGTTTGCCGAAGAAAACGGCCTCGAGAGGCACAGCGGCAGCGAGAATCTCGATGACCTTATTCGCTTTTTCTTCCGCCATCATGCCGACGGTTTGTCCGGCGAGCAGTAACGTCAGTAGGAAGATGACAAACACAGCCGCAGCGCCTGCCGTCTGTTCGCCCCCGTTTGTGGAAGACTCCCGTTTGACCTCCAAGAGCGTAGGTAAGGTAAATTTGGCGGTGGGGAGATGGCTCTGACGGACGACATTTTCGGCCAGTGTCGCAAGGTAGCGGCCATCGCGCGGGCTATCGGATCGGTAAAGGATGTGTGGCGTTGTCAGGGGGCCACTGAGGACGGCTGTCACATCCGTCTTGCGGTCGGCAATCGCGACCGAAGCCTGCGCCTGCCCGTCTCCAACCTGTGTGATGATTTTGAGAACCGGGGGGCCACCGTTGAACAATGTTCTGATTGCGGTGTCTTGCGCAATGATTTTTGGGGCATCTGCCGCATTGGTGATCACGAGCATTTGCGCGTGCGCTTCGCCATTCGTTGCGACATGCGCGCCGCCCAACCCGCCAATTGCGCCAAAGCTCAGCATAAAAAATGGGGCAAGGAGAAACAGAAGGAATGTGGGAGTCGCAACAACCGCGAGGAAGTCCCGCCGGGCAATTACCAGGATTTGGCGCCAGATACTGTTCATGAAGTGGCTCCCGCATCTTGCACATTGGCCGCGCCCACGATCCTGACGAAGGCGTCATGCAATCCGGGGCGTTCCATCGTCAGCCCAGCAATGCCGTGTCCGGCCTTGACGAGGTTCATCAGCAGCGACTCTGCGCCGCCATCTGGCACGGTGAAGCGCCAGCAGCTGCCATTATGCTCAGCGTCCTTAGGGAGCAGGTTTGCCAGGTCAGCACCGTCGGTCGTCGGCACATATTGAGCCCGCATCGGCAATGCCCCCCGCGCTTCATCGACTGTGCCCTCAAACCGACGCAGGCCGCCCGCGATAATCGCCAGCCGGTCACACAAGCGCTCAGCATGCGCCATCACATGGGTGGAAAAAAGGATCGTTGCCCCGCGCTCCCGTTCGGTGCGGATCAGCTTTTCGAGATTTTCCTGATTGACGGGATCGAGGCCCGAAAAGGGTTCGTCGAGCACAATAAGCTCCGGCGTGTGGACGATTGAGCCGAGCAACTGAACCAACTGCGCCATGCCCTTCGACATTTTGCGGATCTTGCTATCCACGACATCACCGAGTCCGGCGGTTTCCATCATCGTCGCTGCCCGCTTGCGCCCTTCGTTCCAATCGAGGCCACGGAGCGCCCCCATGAAGGCGATTGCATCCCGTGCCTTCATCGCGGGATAGAGGCCGCGCTCTTCTGGGAGATAACCGATTCGGTCGCTCACTTCCCGCGGGTTGATGTGGCCAAGTATGCGTCGTTCCCCGCCGTCTGGGTTGAGGATGCCCAGCAACATCCGCAGTGTAGTGGTCTTGCCGGCACCATTGGGGCCCAGCACGCCATAGATCATGCCCTGCGGCACGGAGAGGCTAACGCCTTTAACCGCACGCGCCTTGCCAAAATTCTTGATGAGGCCGTCTGCCCACACCGGAAAATCGTTCGAACTCAATCTCGTTCCCCCAGTCTCTTTCCTTATCGCACGCCGGCATGGTAGCGGCAGGCCATGCACTCTAACAAGCTCCCTGTTGAACAAGCCTTAAAGATTGAGGCCGCGCGTCTGGGATTTGTGGCGTGCGGCATTACCGCTGCGGACGGTTCGCAATCGGAACGGCTCGAAGCCTGGCTGGAAAGCGGCGCGCACGGCGATATGGACTGGATGGCAGCACGCAAGAATGAGCGGGCAGCGCCGCAAAATCTATGGCCTGAGGCACGCAGCGTTATCGCGCTCGGCATGTCATACGCCCCCGCTGTGCCGCCTGTGAATGAGCCAGATCGCGGCCGGATTTCAGTCTATGCTCAGGGTGCGGATTATCATGACGTCGTAAAGAAGGCGCTCAAGGCGCTCGCCCGCTGGCTGGTGGCGGAGGCCGGGTGCGAACTGAAGGTGTTTGTCGATACTGCGCCCGTCATGGAAAAGCCGCTTGGCGTCGCGGCAGGGCTGGGCTGGCAGGGCAAGCACACCAATCTTGTCAGCCGCGAACATGGCAGCTGGCTGTTCCTCGGCACGATCA
>JBJOLA010000295.1:0-7876 GCA_046045815.1 Pseudomonadota bacterium | reverse complement strand
CGTCAAGGAGAGAGTGGATCATGCAAGCTGAACTGGAGGCTCTGCGCGCCGAAGTTGCTGCGTTGCGTGATAAGGACGCGATCATTACGCTCCAGACGGCTTACGGCTATTATGTCGATAAAGCGCAGTGGGATGAGGCAGCAGACCTTTTTGCGCGAGATGCCACGCTGGAGATTGCGGCGCGCGGCCAGTTTCGCGGGCAAGATCGTATCCGCGCCTATCTCCACGCATTGCCCTCCCTCCAAGAAGGCACTGTGTTCAATCACATGCAGCTCCAGCCCCTGATTACGGCGGAGGGAAACACCGCAAAGGGCCGCTGGCGCGCGATCATGGAGGTGGGCTTTAAGGATCGCGAGTCGCTCTGCGGCGAAGGCACCTACGAAAACGAATATATCCGCGAAGACGGTGTCTGGAAAATCGCCAAGCTCCACTTCTTCGTCACCTACTATGTCGCATGGGATAAGGGCTGGTCAGACGGTGGTGTGCCGATGGGAACGCCGCTGCCGGGGATGGAACCTGACGCATTCAAGACAGTAGATTATGACAGCTTCCCATCTGTCTATATCCCGCCCTATCACTATCCCAATCCTGTAACGGGTAAGGAATGGAGTCGATGAACCGAGAGCAATATGACGCCTATGTGCGCGCGTTTAACGCCAAGGACTATGACGCCGTCGCCGATTTCTATGTTGACCCTCCGCACATGTCATTCTTTGGGGTGGACATTCGCTCTCGTGCTGATCTCAAACGATTTTACAGCTTTCTGCACAGCTATGTGAACGAAAGCGTGACGGTGACACGCTTTGCGGCGAGCGATGAATTGACTGCCATTGATGCCATCGTGCGGATCGAAGCCTATCGTGATCTTGACGCAGCCACGCTTGAGGCCAACGGTTGTGGCGGCTTTTTCCCGATCAAAAAGGGCGAAGTGCAGGAGTTGCGGCAATTTATATTTTACGTGATCAAAGACGGCAAGATTGAGCGCGTTGAATGCGCGATGCCACTCGCATAATTTAGGAGAGAGAGATGACCCCCGAAGGCGTTACCATCAAATACCCTGACCGCGTCTACATCGGCGGGCAGTGGATCGCGGCCCATTCTGGCCGGATGATCGAGATCGTCTCGCCCAATAGCGAGCAGGTGGTTGGCGCTGTTGCGGAAGCTGATGAAACAGATATGGATGCCGCTGTCGCCGCCGCGCGCGAGGCTTTCGATCATGGGCCGTGGTCCCGCCTGTCGCCCGCAGAGCGTGGCGCGGCAATGATGAAAATGCTGGCGGTGTTGCGCACGCGCGAACCTGAATTGGCCAAGGCGTGGACCGCTCAAATGGGAGGGCTGGCAAGCATCGCTGGCCCGATGCACATGGGCGCGAACATGACGTTCGAGATGATCGCCAAAATGGCGGACACGTTTCAGTTCGTCGAAAAGCGCCCAACCCAGGTCGCTCATACCGCCTTGATTGCCTACGAAGCCGTGGGCGTTGTCGCGGCGATTGCGCCCTGGAACGGGCCTTATGGTATCATGTCATCAAAACTCGCTTACGCATTGGTCGCGGGCTGCACTATCGTCATGAAACCGTCTCCTGAAACCCCTCTGGAGGCCTATATCCTGGCCGAGGCAGCAGACGCCGCAGGTATACCACCGGGCGTCATCAACCTCGTCTGCGGCCACCGCGAGGCGAGCGACCATCTGGTCTGCAATCCCGGCGTCGACAAGGTCAGCTTCACCGGATCAACCGTTGCAGGAAAACGCATCGGCAGCGTCTGTGGTGAGCGGATCGCGCGTTGCACGCTCGAACTGGGCGGAAAATCCGCCGCAATCGTCCGTGATGATTTCACGACGGAGCAAACCGCCAAACTGCTCGCCAACACAATCACGATGCTCAGCGGGCAGGTGTGCGCCATGCTCAGCCGGGTGATCGTGCCGCGCAAACGCCATGATGAAATTGCCGAGGCAATTGCGGTTGAAATGAAGAAGACCGTGATCGGCCATTCTGATGATCCGACGACGCAGCTCGGTCCGCTTGCGATGAAGCGTCAGCTTGACCGGGTCGAAATGTATATCGACGAAGGCAAGCGCACCGCAGACCTGATCTGCGGCGGCGGACGTCCGGCACATATGAACCAAGGCTATTTCATCGAGCCTACCCTTTTCGCGAATGTGAAAAATGACAGCCGTATCGCGCAGGAGGAGATTTTTGGGCCCGTCCTCTCGCTGATCCCGTGCGAAGATGAGGCAGATGCCATCCGCATTGCCAACGACTCCAACTACGGCCTGTCGGGTGCGGTTCTGACCCACGATGTGGAGGCGGCCTACCGCATGGCTCGCCAAGTCCGCACTGGCGGCTTCGGTCAAAACGGTCTGCGGCTCGATCTTGGCTTGCCGTTTGGCGGTGTTAAACAGTCGGGCATGGGTCGCGAAGGCGGCACCGAGGGGCTGTTGGCCCATCTCGAATCGAAGACGATCTTGCTGGACGCAACACCAGCTGGATTTGCATGATGCGGATAGTGGGGCTGATGGCGGCGCTGGCCCTGGCCGCTTGCACCGCTTCGCCCGCCCCCGATTTCAAAATCGGTCCCGACGATTGGGCCGGGACGGGGAATGATTCTGGCAAATCGCATCATTCTCAACTGACCGACATCTCCCCAGCCAACGTCGGCGAACTCGGCTTTGCGTGGGAAGCACAGCTGGGCACCAACCGCGTTCTTGAAGCAACGCCCATTGTGATTGACGGTGTGATGTACACGTCGGGCGTTGCGGGGCGTGCTTATGCCTTTGACGCAGCGACCGGCAAGGAGCTGTGGCACTTTGAGCCTGAAATCGACATGCAGGTGAACCGTGCGGTTTGCTGCGATATGGCCAATCGCGGCGTCGCGGTGGCACGGGGCAAGGTGTATGTTGGCGCGCTAGACGGGCAACTTTATGCGTTGGATGCCAAGACCGGGAAGGTGATGTGGCACGTCGATACCGTGGATAATCCCAAGCGTGGGATCACCAGCACGGGCGCACCTGAAATTGCGGGAGATGTCGTCGTTCTCGGCAATGCGGGATCTGATTATGACGCACGCGGTTATGTGAGCGCGTTCGATCTCGAAACGGGAAAACGCGTCTGGCGCTTTCATATCGTTCCGCGCGACCCCAAGCTTGGCGCTCAGGATGAGCCAGATCTTGAAGCCGCTATCAAAACCTGGGACCCCAACAGCCGTTGGGATATGGGGGCAGGCGGCTCACCCTGGGATGCGATCAACTATGACGCGGAGACCGGGCTTGTCCTGGTCGGCACCGGCAACGCAGAGCCTTACAGCCTCGACATCCGTTCGCCTGCGGGGGGCAACAACCTTTACACGTCCTCGATCATCGCGATTGATGCCAAGACAGGGCGGCTCAAATGGCATTATCAGGAAAGCCCGGCCGATCAGTGGGATTATGACGCGACAGCGCCGATGATCCTCACCCATATGAAGGTGGACGGACAGGATCGCCAAGTGGTGCTGCACGCGCCTAAGAACGGCTTCCTCTACATTCTTGATCGACGCGACGGAAAACTGTTGCGCGCAAGCAAGCTCGTTCGCGTCAATTGGGCCAAGGGCATCGATTTGAAAACGGGCCTGCCCGAGATTGACCGAGAGGCAGCGGATTATTCTCACGGCCCCAAGATTATCTTTCCGGCCACCCCCGGCGCGCGCAATTGGCATCCGGGCAGCTATGATCCGGCAACGGGTCTCTATTATGCGCCGGTGGCCGATATGGGCAATTTGATGTTCGTTCCGCCCGGCGAGAAATCTTACCAGCCAAAGGGCCTGAACACGGCGGCGGCGCTAATTTTTGGGCCGGATATTATACCCGCGCTGGCAACGCTTCCCCCGCCGGTTGCGGCGGCGGTCAAAGCGCTTCCGGCTTTTGCCGAGGTTCAGCGCAAGCCCTACGCATCCGAACTTCGCGCCATTGATCCACTTACCGGCAAGACCAAGTGGGCGGTCCCGATGGGCGGGTGGCAGGATCGCGCCGGAACCCTGACAACAGCGTCAGGCCTGCTCTTCCAGGGTGACCTCGCCGGACAATTGCGCGTGTTCGACAAGGCGAACGGAAAACAGCTCAAGACAATCGAAACCGGCTCCAGCATTCTTGCGGCGCCAATGACGTATCGGGTCAAAGGCGTTCAATATGTTGCGGTGATGGCGGCGTGGGGTGGCGGTGGCTTCCCCTATGTCCCGCGTTATGCGGCGGCATATAAAAAGGGCAATCAAGGGCGGCTGCTGGTGTTCAAAATTGGCGGCGGCGCGGTGCCAATCCCGGCAGACCTTCCGCCGCTTGAAGTGGCAGGGGAGGCCCCAGCGCAAGCGAGCGGCGTCACGCCCGCGATGATCGCGCAAGGGCAGGGCCTCTTCTTCACCGTCGGTTGTGCGCTCTGCCATTCAAACCAGCACCGCTCGATCACCCCCGATCTGCGGCGCATGTCACCAGAAACGCACAGCGCCTTCAACGATATCGTGCTTAAGGGGCTGCTCGTTCAAAATGCTATGCCGCGCTGGGATGATCGATTAAAACTTGGCGACGCAGAAGCAATCCACGCCTGGCTGATTAATGAACAGCGCAAAGTCCGCGCCGACGAGCTCGAAAAGAAAAAACGCGGGATTCCGCTTGATGCGCCAAGCTTGGCCATACTCTCCAATTATTAAGGCTCATAATGACTTACTCAACCACCCATCAACCCCATCTTGAATTTGCTTTCGAGTGCCGCCTGAAATTCACCCGCGTGCTTAGCGTGCCGGACATCCATAGCGGCGGCTTCCGCAGCGCAGTCCTCGTTGACGAAGGGACGTTTGAAGGGCCGCGGCTCAAAGGGATTGCGGTCCCTAATTCGGGCGGCGACTATGCCCATTTTCTCGCCGACGATACGTCGATCCTCGATGCGCGCTACATGTTGCAAGAGGATGACGGCACGATGATCTATATCCAGAACAAAGGCTATCTCTGGGGCCGTCAGCCCGATGCGATGGCCCGGTTGCGGAAATGGGCGTTTGAAGGTGGGGAGCCGGTTCCCCATGCTGACTATTATCTTCGCACCACTCCGACTTTCGAGACCTCCAAAGGCAAGCATGATTGGCTTACCCGCCACGTGTTTATCGGCATTGGCGAACGCAAACCTGACGGAAACTTGATCCGTTATTATGCAGTGACATAAACTCGTTGACGACGCCTTTCCGGGCGGGCATTAAAAAACTAACAAAAGTTAGTATGAAATGGACAGGATCGTACCGTGAAACTCACCCTTCCTCCCCGCATTTCGCCTGCACAATATGATACGGCGCTTTCTGCTTATGCCAAGGTTGTCGGCAAAGATTGGGTGATGGCCTCCGATCAGGATCGCGACGCTTATTCGGACATTTATGCGCCCGGTTCCGAGGAGGAATGGCCCGCAGCAGCGGCCGTCGCGCCCGGATCGGCTGAAGAAGTGCAGGCCATCGTCCGCCTCGCCAACGAACATAAGACCCCGCTCTGGCCGATCGCGCGCGGTAAGAATTTGGGGTACGGGGCGGGTGCTCCCCGGATGCCTGGTTCGATTGTCCTCGATCTCGGGCGGATGAACAAGATTTTGGAACTGGATGACAAGCTCGGTTACTGCGTGCTCGAACCCGGCGTCGGCTTCTTTGATCTTTACGAACATATTGACCGAGAGAAGGCGAATGTCTGGATGTCGGTGCCCGGCAATGCCTGGGGGTCAGTGATCGGCAACGCACTTGATCACGGGATCGGTTATACGCCTTACGGCCTGCATGCGCGCAATCTGTGCGGGCTGGAGGTGGTGATGCCGGACGGTGATATGATGCGCACCGGCATGGGCGGGATGAAGGATAATAAGGCGGCGCACCTGTTCCCCTTTAGCTTCGGGCCAAGCTGGGAGCATATGTTCACCCAGTCAAATCTTGGCGTTGTGACCAAGGCCGGTGTCTGGCTGATGCCCGCGCCCGAAACGACGCTCTCGCTCACGCTGCATATTCCCAAAGCGGAAGATATCGGCACGGTGATCGACATACTCGCGCCGCTCAAGATCAGCGGCGTGGTTGACCAGTCAATCTTCATTCCGTCATGGCTTGGCAAAATTGTGCTTAAAGGCCAGCGCAAGGATTTCTGGGATAAGCCCGGTGCCATCCCCGAATGGCGGGTTGATGAACTGCTCAAGGAACATAAGCTAGGTTATTGGACCGCCAGTGTGCGGCTTTACGGGCCAGAGGCGTTGAACAAGGCCAAAGCTGAAATCGTCAAGACAGCCTTCAAGGCACATTTCGCTGAGCCGATGGAGGAAGCCTGGTGGCACGCGGGAGAGCCGCGCATGTCGGTTGATCCAACCATGGGTGTGCCCTCTGCGGTTGCGTTGCAAATGGGCGATTGGGTTGGCGGGCGCGGCGCGCATATGGGCTTTTCACCCGTTGTCCCGGCTAATTCAACGCATGTTATGGATCAGTTCAACCGAAGCCGTAAAATCATTGCTGCGCACGATGTCGATTTTTATGCGAGCTTCACGATTGGTGGGCGCTTCGCCAATAATATCAACATGCTGATGTATGACCGGGACAATGCTGAACAGGTCGCCAATATCCGCAAGCTTTTCAATGCGCTGATCGCCGATGCGGCGGCCAATGGTTATGGCGAATATCGCACGCATCTTGGCTGGATGGATCCGGTTGCGAACACGTTTGATTTCAACAATCACGCCCAGCGCCGTTACAATGAAAAGATCAAGGATGCGCTTGACCCTAACGGGATATTGGCGCCGGGTAAGCAAGGCGTCTGGCCTGCGGCCTTCCGGGATTTGGCGGACAAGGGAGCGCGAACATGAAGCGTGTCGCCCTCTTAGGGTTGCTGCTCCTCAGCGCCTGCAAACCCGCCCCTCAGTCGGCCCAAGCCCCTGCTGGTCCGGGCGGCCCACCGGGGCCGTTGCCTTCCTTCCTTCAATTCCAGACTCGGGATCAGGCGCCTTCTGGAGATCGGCTGGCGAGCGGACGCGATGGCAAGGCTCTTTTTTCCAATCACTGTGGCTCCTGCCATCTCGATGGAGGCATGGGCACCAATTTGCTGACCAAACAGATGCTCGCCGCCAAGCGCCCGCCAACCGATGGCATGCTCGCCAATCGGACCGACTTGACCAGCGACTATGTCAAATCCGTAGTTCGGATGGGCAAGATGGCCATGCCGCGCCTTAGCCGCGTCGAAGTGACCGACGCCGAGCTTGAGAGCATTTCGCACTACCTTGGAAAGGCTGATCAATGAGTATCTCACGCCGAACCATCCTGAAGGGTGCCGCCACAATTGGTGCAGCGGCGGCCCTTCCCGCAGGAGCAGTCGGGTCTAAACCAATTTGCACCGTCATTGACAGCCGCATCCCTGCTTCCCTGCGCTTGATCCAAAACGCAGGCGGCTCAGTCATCGATATTGCACATGCAGATACAAGCTTCTGGCGCAGCCTGCGCGCGGCTCCGGCTGGTATGGTTACGGGTATGACGCGCTGGAGTGATTTCGTCATGATACGCGGCTTCCTTGAAGAACAGGGCAAAAGGCTCCGCGATGAAAGTCACGATCCGGTGGCTGATCTATTCCGCTGGACAATGTCCTGAGATCGAGCGCCGCTCGGCCCGGAGATCCACTCGATCATTGCCTACGACGGCCTCCCATTCCCATGTGATTTTCCTACACCGTGATCATATTGCGCTGTGATGTATCGGGCGTAAATTTCCGAACTTCACACTGTCCATCTTGCAGAAACCGGGCCTTTCCCAAATCACAGCGATCACATCCGGATGTGATATGTGTAGGAAGTTGGAGAGAAAGGCGGGGCAGGGTGGTCACTGATTTGGGGTCCTGTAAAAGGTGAACC
>JBJOLA010000278.1:0-2753 GCA_046045815.1 Pseudomonadota bacterium | reverse complement strand
TAATGGTGAGCCCTGCTGGATTCGAACCAGCGACCTACTGATTAAAAGTCAGTTGCTCTACCGACTGAGCTAAGGGCCCCCAAGCGGGGATGCGCGCGGTCGTGCGCGGGAAGCGGCTCCTCTAGTTGCGGGGTCGCTTGCGGTCAAGGCGCGCTTTGAGATGGCTGATTTTTAGTCCTGTCAGCGGATCGCGCCATGCGCCTGCAATTTCTGCGGCAGGGATGAGGACGAAGTCGCGGTCTCGAAAGGAGACGTGCGGAACCGCCAATTCTGGTGATACCCAAATGCCGCCGGACCAGAGGATGATATCCAGATCGAGCACCCGGTCTCCCCAGCGCCTGCCGCGCTTGCGGCCAAAGCTGCGCTCTATTTGCTTGAGATGCTCCAGCAGATCGTCGGGAGATAAGCGGGACATGATGATCGCGGCGGCATTGGCATAGCGGCGCGTACCTGGCCCCAGCGGCGCGGTGTCGATGATTTGGGATCGCACCACGACGGGCATGTCGATCGCTGCCAATGCCTGTGCCAACACGGCGCGAGGCGACACCGCCTTTCCGCCACGCCGATTGGAGCCGAGTGCGATGAGATAGTGGTGTGGGGACTCACGCATCTGTTGCCCCCTGCCCGGTTTGATCAGTTCGGATTATCAGCCGTATCGCCACCTTGGCCAACGCTGCCAACTTGGCCGATATTGCCGAAGATATCCTGAAAGAAGCTACGGTTCCGGCCGAGTGTCGGGGTCTTGTCTCCGCTTGGACGAATCGCCGCGATCTTTTCCAGCCCCGCCTTGGATACGGACACAACATTGCCGCTGGCATCAAACTGAACATGGAGAACCACCTGCGCGGTGGGCGTTGGCAAAGCAAAGGCCAACTGCTTGGTTTCGCGCGCGACATAATACCAATCATTGGGCGTGAACTGGCCAATGAAGCTGGGGCGACCGAGCGTCTTTTCGACTGACGACTTATTGTCGATCCCAGCCTTGATGCCGTCGATCAGCACCGAATCGGCGATATAGCCTTGATGGCCCCGCACCCGTGAACAGGCCGAAGACATCAGTCCCAAACCGATTGTCGCTGTAATCATGATCGCCCGTGCGCGCGAAATCCGCATAAAACTCTCCCGATGGGTCGGCGAAACGCTTGCAACCCGGTTCGCGAGCCTCAATATGCGGTGGAACGCCGCACGGCAAGCGCCGACCGGCCTGAAGGAACAAAATGGCAGACGGATTTTTCAAGAGGCTCTTCACCGGCAGTGATTCGAGCGACCCGCTGCGCCCGCTCTACGCGGCGGTGGTGGCCGAAGCCCGCCGCCCCGATTGGTACCGGGATGGCGGCGTGCCCGATACAATGGATGGCCGGTTTGAAATGGTAAGCGCGGTGATGGCTATCGTCTTCATCCGGCTTGACGCGATCGGGGTTTCGGCAGCCGAAGCCGCCGTCCGTTTGGCAGACGTTTATGCCGAAGATATGGAAGGCCAGCTCCGCCAGATCGGGATTGGGGACGCGGTGGTCGGCAAACATATGGGCAAATTGGTCGGTGCGCTTGGTGGACGGCTCGGGGCGTACCGCGAAGGATTGGCGGCCAAGGAAGTGGAGGGCGAAGGCGCGCTGGAAGAGGCGCTCAGCCGCAATCTCTACCGCGGGGCAGCGCCAACACCTGCTGCGCTGGCCTTCACCACGGCGGCGTTCCGGGCGCTTCATGAGCGGGCATCGGCGCGATCACTCGATCAGCTGATGGCGGCGGAACTATGAGCATGGTCCCGTCTGAATTCTCACGGCCCTTTTCTGTGGACACGATTGGCACACAGGTGCGGATAGTTGAGATCGCCGCGACTCCTGTCGAATGCGCCGCCTTGGCCGCGCGGTTCGGGCTGGTGTCGGTCAGCAGGCTTGAGGCGACGGGCAAATTATTCGCCGAGGGCAAGGCGATCATCGCATCGGGGCAGCTCAGCGCAGATGCCGTGCAAAGCTGCATCGCGAGCGCCGCAGACATTCCAGTCAAAATCCGTGAGCCTTATCTGATCCGCTTCGTCGCCGCGCTTGCTGATGACGCGACGCCGGATGAGGTGGAGCTGGGTGAGGCTGACTGTGACACGGTTGAACATGATGGCCACGATGTTGATTTGGGTGAAGCCGTCGCCCAGTCATTCGGCCTCGCGCTCGATCCGTTCCCCCGCGCACCTGATGCAGCGGCGATATTGAAGGCCGCAGGCGTGCTGAGCGAGGATGAGGTTCAGGTCGGGCCGTTTGCGGGTCTCAAGGGCATGTTGGGCAATTCTGAAAAAGCCTCCTGAGCGGCCCGTACAGCGGTTGGATTTGGATTTGGCTACCTGGGGACCAAGGCCCGCTCCACCATGCCGTCACGTGGCTTAAAAGGCAATCTAGGACTATTCCTATGATGATAGGGCCCTGTCGCTCTTGCCGCGCCCTCTTGCTGCACACCGGCCTGTCGCGCTAGGAGCATGACATGACCATCACGCCCGACACGCTCGCCCTTATTGGCAATACGCCGCTGGTTCGCCTTGCCGGGCCGTCTGCCGATGCGGGCTGCGATATCCTGGCCAAGTGTGAATATGCCAATCCCGGCGCGTCGGTGAAGGACCGGGCGGCGCTTTACATTGTGGAGGATGCAGAGGCGCGCGGCGTGTTGCTGCCGGGCGGGACGATTGTCGAAGGAACGGCGGGGAATACCGGGATCGGGATCGCACTCGTCGCCAATGCGAAAGGGTATAAGACAATCATCGTCATGCC
>JBJOLA010000243.1:0-3107 GCA_046045815.1 Pseudomonadota bacterium | reverse complement strand
GGCGCGTTGAAGGCTGTTGGCGGCGCAATGGCGGATGCCGTGATTCCGCAGATCATCTCCGGCGAGTGCACCATCGCCTTTGCTTACGCCGAGCCGCAAGGCCGCTACAATCTCGCCAATCTGCGGGTGACGGCGAAGAAGGACGGCGCGGGCTATGTGCTGAACGGCCATAAGGGTGTGGTTTACGCCGCACCTTGGGCCACGCATCTGCTCGTCACCGCGCGCACTGGCGGATCACAAAGCGAAGCTGACGGCATCTCCTTGTTCCTGATTGACGCCAAGGGCCCCGGCATCACCCGCCGCGATTATCCGTGTGTTGACGGGTTCATGGCGTCGGAGATTTATTTCGAAAATGCCGCGATCCCGGGCGATGCTTTGCTGGGCGGAGAGGGGAGCGCGCTGCCCCTGATCGAACAGATTATCGATCACGCAACGGTCGGCGTATGTGCAGAAGCGTGCGGCGTCACCAGCCGTTTGCATTCAGGCACACTTGAATATGCCAAGCAGCGCCAGCAATTCGGCCAGCCAATCTCGCGTTTTCAGGTGCTCCAGCACCGCATGGTCGATATGTTCATGGAAGTGGAACAGGCCAAGAGCATCACCACAATGGCAACGCTCAAGCTTGATCTGCCCGCGAACGAACGCAAGGCGGCGGTCTCATCCTGCAAAGCCAAAGTATCGAACGCTTGCAAATTCGTCGGCCAGAATGCGGTGCAAACCCACGGCGGGATCGGCATCACACAGGAACTGGCTATCGGCCATTATTTCAAGCGCTCCACGATGATCGAGGGGCAGTTTGGATCAGCGGATCATCACTACGGGCGGTATGAAGCGCTGACCTTGGCGGATTGATACGGAGGCGCAACGAAATGAGCCGTCGTCAATGACGGCCAATCAGACACTGAACGATACGGCGAACCGCGCAACCTAAGCTGCTGGAATGGCTTCATTCTCGACGCGATTTCGAACAAGCTGCATAGTAATTGTCTGAATAGTTTCCGCGAAAATAACGAATTGTTCGCACTTTTCCGCGATAGGCCTGCTCAGCGAAATGCTGCTCCAAAACGGACATTTCGACTTGGGACTATCGTGAGGAATATGATGAAGCGCAATTTGTTCGGCCTTGGCACCACGCAATCCAAATCCGCCGACGCCGATCTGCTCTTCCAGCTGCTGATGGTGCCGGTAGAAGGCATGAAGCCGTCGCTTGTCGGAAATTTTGTGAATGCGGCAATTCTCAGCTTTGTTTTCATGGAAACGATTTCGCCCCTCGCTGTTATGGTCGGCATCGCGTCGCTGGTCGCGTTGATGGTATGGCGCTTCGCCGTACTGCGCAAACTTGCCGACATGCAGGACGATATTGACAGGCTCAGGCGCGCCATGCGGATGATTGAGTATAACTCAGCGGCAATGGGCCTTTGGTGGGGCGGTGCGACGGCCGTGCTGATGACCGTGGCAGACCATGATCAGCAGATGTTTTTGGGCATCGTCGCGGCCGGGATGATGGGTGCCGGGGCAATCAGCTTCCGTTCGCTCAAGAATGCTGCGCGGGCCTATGTGGCGATGTGCGGGATTGGCGCGATTATCGGTTTTCTCATGCTGGGCACGGTTCCAGCTTTTGCAGCCGTTGGTCTTTCAACCTGCTATTTGATCGTGCTCTTCAGCAACATAAAAACGACAGCAGACAACATCACTTCTCACATCGTGCATCAACGCGCTGCCGAGGATTCAGCCGAGACGATCAAGCTGTTGCTTAACGATTTTACCGAGCAAGGCTCGGATTGGCTGATCGAACTCGACGCAAATGGAATTCTCATCAACCCCAGTGAGCGTTTGGCAGAGGCCGCTTTACGCCCCGTCCAAACGCTGGAAGGAAAAGCGTTTCTGTCGTTGTTTGAGGAAGGCAAAGATACTGAAAATCTGGCCAGCCACTTTAAACGGGGCCGCGCATTCCGTCATAGCATCGTGCCAATCACGGCGCACGGTGAACGGCGCTGGTGGTCGATCAGCGCGCGACCGACGACCGGCGGAAACTGTGCATACCGGGGCGTCGTGACTGATATCACGGCGCAGCGCCAGGCCGAAGAAAAGGTCAGCTACATGGCCCATTATGATGGCCTCACGGACCTGCCGAACCGTTTCCTATTTAACGAGTCGCTTTACCGGGCGTTCAACCGTCGGAGTAAAGTTGGCCTGATGTATCTCGATCTCGATAATTTCAAGGCGATCAATGACACGTTGGGGCATCCGGTGGGGGATCAATTGCTCAAGGCTGCGGCGCGTCGACTAGAAGCCTGCGTGACGGAAGGTGAACTTATTGCCCGGTTGGGCGGCGATGAATTCGCGATCCTCGTTGCCGCGAAGAATGTCGGCAAGATTGAAGATATGGCGGCGGCAATTGTCAAAGCAATGGCTGAACCCTTTTCGCTGGACGGTCATGATGTTGTGATCGGCACAAGCGTCGGCATTGCGTGTGGGCCAGAACATGGTGAAAATGCGGAGAAGCTTCTCCAGAATGCCGATCTCGCACTCTACACCGCAAAGACGCTTGGCCGGAACCGTGCGGCCTGCTTTGAACCCGGTATGGATGAAGCCGCTCATGCGCGCCGCTTGCTTGAGCTTGATCTGCGGAGCTCGCTCGGCAAGGATGAGATGCGATTGCACTATCAGCCGCTCATCAATGTCGAAACGGGTATGGCCACCGGTTATGAAGCGCTGATCCGCTGGGAACACCCTGAACGCGGGATTGTGATGCCAAACTCCTTCATCCCGATTGCCGAAGAAACCGGGATGATCGTGCAAATTGGCGAATGGGTGATTCGCCAAGCGATTGATGATCTGGTCAATTGGGAGGAACATCTCTCGGTTTCCATCAACCTTTCGCCTGCGCAAATGCGGAGTCCGACCCTCGTCTCGACGTTGATCAACGCGCTAGCAAGGACGGGCGTTGATCCGGTTCGGGTCTGCCTTGAAATCACCGAAACCGTGCTGATGCAAGATAGCGAAGCCAATATCGAAACGCTGCACAAGCTGAGCGGCTTGGGCGTTCAGATCGCCTTGGATGATTTTGGCACGGGCTATTCTTCTCTCAACTATCTGCGCAGTTT
>JBJOLA010000132.1:0-6797 GCA_046045815.1 Pseudomonadota bacterium | reverse complement strand
GGGTCTGGACCCGCAAGCCTATTCCGATCTGGCGTCGATGCGCATCGCGGCGGATCAATTCGAAGGGCTCACCCGGTTCGATGCCGACGGTCATCCAGAGCCAGGGCTGGCCGCTTCCTGGACAACTTCCGCAGATGGCTTGCACTGGCGTTTCCAACTCCGCCCGGCACTCCACTTTTCCGATGGTAAAGCGATAACGGCCCAGACACTCGTGAATGTGTTCGCCCGGTTGCGGGACTCCAAGACGGCATCGCCGGTTCTGACCTTATTCGAAGCAATTGAGTCCGTTGAGGCAGCCTCGCCAGCAGTGGCGATGGTCACGCTCCGCCATCCCTTCCCTGCCTTGCCAGAACTACTCGCTCTTCCTGCAATGGCCGCGCTACCTTTGCACCGCGCCAACTGGACGGCGGAGCGACCGCTCGTCACATCCGGCGCCTATCGCCTCAGCAGCTGGGCGCTCGGCGATGTGATCCGATTGGACGCAAACCCTGCATGGCATGACGGAGCGCCACCTGTTGCTCATGTTGAATGGCGCCCGGTAAGCGACGGGCTCACTGCGCTCCGGCTGTTTGAAAGCGGCGGCGCAGACACCGTGGGAGACATTCCGTCGGCGCGACTTGCCAGCCTGAAGCGCGCCGCGCCTGACGCCGTCCATATTGCACCCTATCGTGGCAGCTATTACTTCGCGTTTAACACCCGCAGGCCGCCGTTCAACGATGTTCGGGTGCGTCAGGCGCTATCGCTGGCGGTCGAACGACAGTGGCTGGCGGATCGCCTGATCGCGACGGGTATCACGCCCGCTTGGGGGATCATTCCTGACGGGACGAGCGGACTCACAGCTTTGCACCCGGTATGGGCAGATTGGCCGCGCGCGAAAAGGCTGACGGCGGCACGCGCGTTGCTGTTGGCTGCGGGTTGCGGCCCGGCGCACCCGCTGGCGTTCGATATCCGCTTCAACAGTGATACCGATCATCGGCGCATTTCGGTGGCACTCGCAGCCATGTGGAAGCCACTCGGCGTTGAGGCCCATCTGCTCAACAGCGAAGCCTCGCTCCATTTTGCCAGCTTGCGCCGAGCCGATTTCGCGCTTGCCCGATCAGGGTGGATCGCGGACCTTTCAGTTCCGGAGAATTTCCTCGGCGTGCACAGGAGCGACGGGGGGGCGGTGAACTATTCAGGCTTTGCTGACCGCCGGTATGACGCGGCGCTGGACATCGCGCTCGGAATTGCAGACCCAAGCAAACGCGCGGCCGCCATGCGCGCCGTTGAAACCATTCTGGCGGACCAAGCGCCGATCCTGCCGCTTTACCATTATGTGTCCAAATCCCTCGTCGCGACGCGCGTGGGGGGTTGGCGGGACAATGCCGCCAATATACACCCAAGCCGGACCTTGCGGATTAAGTGAACATGTTCCGAATTGCCCCTGCCCTCGCTCTGATGTGCGCAACCCTCGCGCTGGGCAGCTGCGCGCCCGATGAAGTGGCGGGGCCGCTCAGTTTGAGCGTGATTGGTGGGCGGCTCCATCTGGCCGACCCCAATCACAGCGCGCTTGATCCGGCGTCCTCGCTGTTGCTCGGGGCGACGGCGCAAGGCCTGGTCGCCTTCGACGAAGAGGGACAGGTTGAACCGGCGCTGGCCGAGCGTTGGGTCACGACCGACGATGGATTGAGCTACATCTTCCGCATCCGCCGCGCGAAATGGGCAAATGGTCGCGATGTGACCAGTGCCGAGGTGGCGGCACGGTTGAACGAGGCTTTTGGTGCGATAGGAAATAGCCGGATGCGGCCGCTATTCTCCAGTGTCGTTGGGGCGATCAGCATGACCGGGCAGGTCGTCCAGATTCAAATGCGCGCGCCGCAGCCCAATTTTCTGCAAATATTGGCTCAACCAGAACTGGCACTGTTCCGAGCATCTCCGTCACAAGGGAGCGGGCCTTATAAAATCCATTCCGTCAAGGGCATCGTAACACGGTTGCGCTTGATCCCGGAAACCGAGGACCCGGAGGATGTTCCAGATCCTAACCTGACTGACGTGCGGATACGGGGTGAAAAAGCAAGCATAGGTGTGGCGCGGTTTGCTGCCCATGACATAGCGCTCGTGATCGGCGGTGGCTTTAATGACATCGCCCTTGCCCGCGCCGCCAATGTGCCGAACAATCAGTTTCAGGTCGACCCTGCGTACGGCTTGTTCGGGCTTGCCGTGTCAGCCGACAGCAGCGCGTTGGCAGAAAGCAATATGCGCCGCGCGCTCGCGATGGCGATTGACCGGGAAAAGCTTGTGCAGCTGTTCGGGGTTAACAGCTGGCAGACGGCGGTCACGATCCTGCCCAACCAGCTCGACAGCGCGGCGCGGCCCGCAGGCCCAGAATGGACGCAGTTGAGTCTCGATCAGCGGATTGCGCGGGCGCGAGGCTTGGTGAAAGGTCATGTCACGCTCAAGCTCGCCTTGCCAAAAGGCACGGGGGCGCGGTTGTTATTGGCAGCGCTCGCGTCGGATTGGCGACGGATTGGGATCGACGTTCAACCCGTGGGCCTGCGCGATGCGGCTGACCTGCGGCTGATCGACGAGGTGGCGCCGCAATCGAGCGCGCTATGGTATCTCACCCGGCTCTCATGTGGGCACGGCATGTTCTGCTCTGAAAACGGCGAGACCGCGCTCAAAGCAGCCCTCAATGCGCGGACGATCGATGAACGGGCGAATGCGATCGGGGAGGCCGATGCGGCCTTTGCCGGTGTTCAGGGCTATATCCCGATCGCCCTGCCGTTGCGCTGGTCCCTCGTCAGTCCGCAACTGGTCGGCTGGCGGCCGAGCGCATTTGCCATCCACCCGCTCAGGCAATTGCGCGGTGAAGCGAACTGACACTGGTAACTGTGCCGAGCATCCCTATATTCAGCGGCACAAGGAGTGGGTTGATGGTTGTTAAGCTTGATATGATGCACCAGATGGGCGCGCTTGCTGGCACCGATCCTCAGGCTGTACGCCGCCGCGTTGAGGCGCTGGAGCGGCTGATGGAGGGGTTGTTCGTGATCCCGGGCACCAACCAGCGCGTCGGCCTGGACGTGATCCTTGATCTGCTGCCGTTCGGCGGCACCGTGATTGCGGCCGTCATGGGGAGCTATATGGCGTGGGAGGCCCGCAACCTTGGCATGTCAAAAACCTCGGTTGTGCGGATGGCGGGCAATATCGGAATTGATGCGCTGCTCGGCGTTGTTCCCTGGATAGGCGCGGTTCCCGATTTCTTTTTCAGGTCCAACACACGCAATTTGAAGATCATCAAGCGCCATCTGGATAAGCATCATCCCGGAACGGTGACGATTGATCAGTGATATGGTGAGATCGGGATGAGCTATTACCAAGTTTCAATGACCGTGACTCATGCATTTATCGTCTTTCCCGCGAAGGCGGGAACCCATTCGTGGCAAAGTTTGACGTATCTCTCTGCCTTCTGGCACAAATATGCGAATGGTTTCCCGCCTACGCGGGAATGACGGGTAGGTTCAAAGCAACGAGAATTGATATCAGTCTGTCCGCTCATCCTGAGAAGCGACTGCGCGGCGGATATGTCTTCATTCAACAGAGTCTCGATAACGAAAAAGGGCGGCCCCGCAGGACCGCCCCTTTGATATCGTCACGAGGATCACCAGCTTAAAAGCCGCGATAGGCCTCATTGCCGACGAAGCCCATTTTGGACACTTTGGCCAATTTGGTTTGCGCCAGCACTGTATCCACAGTGTCATACCGCGCTTGCGGGTCGGGCTGAAGATGCAGCTCAGGAACCGGGTCCATCGTTTGTGTTGCTTCGAGCATGCCGCGCAACTGCGACATTGCGACCGGGGCGCCGTTCCACAGTACGGCATCATTCGGTGCGATGTAGAGCACATTCTTTGTCGGCAAAATTGCCGGCGGTGGTGGGCAATTTGGCGCGCAATCTTGCGGCAAATCAATCTTCACCGCGTGGGTGGCAGGCGGCAAGGTGATGATGAACATGATCAACAGAACCAGCATCACGTCGATCAACGGCGTGGTGTTGATTTCCATCATCGGATCACCCTCGGCACCTCCGGAACTCATAGCCATAGCTTAACTCTCCAAAAATTCACTAACCAGCTGAAGCGATCAGCCTGGTCCACCTTTCGGCTCTGAAATAAATCCGACGCGAATGAAGCCGGCGCTCTGCATGATCGAAATCGTACCACCAATGCACCGGTAAGGCGTGTTCTGATCGCCGCGGATATGCACTTCGGGGAACAAGTTCGGATCGGTGACGTTGGGCCCAAGCCGTTCCGCCTCGTTCTTGAACTTGGTCGCTGCCAATGAAAGCAGCTCGTTCGCGTTCACCCGGGATTGACCCCAATAAACGCCGCACGTGCCATCCGTTTCACCGCGCACCGAGAGAATCACATTCTCGGCCTTGGTGATTGTTGGTTGGTACCGCAGCGTCGGAACCCTGAGTGGAATCTTCTTTGTCACAACCGGAATGGTGATGAGAAAGATGATCAGAAGCACCAGCATGACGTCCACAAGCGGAGTCGTGTTGATGTCTGACATCGGGGCTTCTTCGCCACCCGCTGAGCCAACGCTCATTGCCATCTGTTCGTTCCTATCTACACTTAATCATCATAGGGATGCGGCGCAGGCCGAAGCCCGCGCCGCATCCGAAACAGCCTTATGCTTTGGCAGGAGCTGCCGCAGCTTTAGCAGGAGCCGACGCCTTAACTTGCGGGCGGATTTTGCCGCCTGACATCATGTCGCCGTGGAGATCGTTGCAGAACGTGGCCATACGCTCAGCAACCAGCTTGTTGCGACGCTGAAGCCAGTTGTAGCCCATAACTGCGGGCACAGCGACGATCAGACCGAAAGCCGTCATGTAAAGCGCTTCACCAACCGGACCTGCAATCGACGCGATGTCGGCGTTACCGGTGGCAGCGATCTTCACCAGCGCGCCGGTGATACCGATAACCGTTCCGAGCAGACCCACGAACGGCGAGGTTGAACCCACAGTCGCGAGGAAGGAAAGGCCGGTGCCGAGCTTGGCGTTAACTGCATCCTGACTGCGACGCAGCGAATTGTGCATCCATTCATGCGAATCGAGCTGATCGGTGAAATGACCATGCTCGGAATCCGCCTTGAGGCCATCATCAACAAGCTGACGGAATGCGGAGTTCTTTTCGAACTTGTTCATGCCTTCGCGGATCGACGGGGCGGACCAGAATGACCGAACACCGTCCTTGGACTGCGTAAGCACCTTATGCTGTTCAAACAATTTGGTGAGCATGATGTACCAAGAGACGACGGACATGATCGCGAGAATGCCGGCGATGGTCCAGGAGACGGCACCACCTTCCTGCAATGCCTGCATCGGGCCAAAGCTGGTTTTGGCGGCAGCGGTCGTGGCGTCTGCGGCGGCTTCCTGAAGGATGAACAGATCAAACATGGTGGTTACTTTCCTCTTAAAAATATCAAACTTGGATTGGTTGGATTTAGGTTGGCAGACGCCAGGTCACACGTTGAGATTTGGTCTCAGCAATAGGGCTACCGTTTTCGTCGAGCGCTGGCTTATACTTGAAACGGCGAATGATCAGCTTGCAGGTTTCCGCGTCGAGCGCCGAGCTGGCCCCTGAAGCACTACAGTCTGTTACGCGGCCATCTGTATTGACGGTGAAGCGCGCCACGGATGTGCCTGCCTCTTCGTTGCGGATTGAGGACGGTGGATAATCCTCATCCGAAATCGATCCGCCCTTCTGGACTGCCCGCGTGGCCACCTTCGGCGCAGCTGGTGGCGGCGGCGGCGGGGGCGGGGGTGGCGGCGGAGGGGGCGGTGCCGGTGGAGCCGACGGGGTAATAACAACCTGCTGCGTGTTGGTGGATATCACAGGCGTGACATTCACCGGCGGCGGCGCGGTTACCTTTGGCGGCGGCGGAATATCAAGCTTCTCCGGCGGCGGAGGCGGCTTTTCTTCCTTCGGTTTATCTTCAGCAACATCGAACGTCTTCAGGTCTTCAAATACCTGCTTTGCCGCGTCATAGGCCAACCCGGTAACGAGGGCATAGCCAACCCCAATGTGGAGCAACGCAACAAAGCCGATGGAAACCATCTTGCTCGCGCTCATTTCTTGATCAGCATAGGCCATTAAAAAACGACTCTCCCAACAACACGAAATTAGGAGGCTGACACAACCGCACTTGCTTGGCAACCGCCAAACCAAAGAACGTCGTCGCAACCCCCGATGCCACCTGTCAAACCATTGTTGTACAGGCTTCGAATCCGCCTCTATCGCCGAGTTGAAGCTGACGCAACGGCTTTTCCAGTTGCGTTGGGCAACTAAATGAAGCCATTAATAACCTTGTCGCAAGTCGAGTTTGAACGCCATGACTAAGCCCATATTATTGATTTCTGCCCTCGGCCTGTTGACCGTGAGTTCAGTCTCTATTGCGCAAAAAACGGCGGTTTCCGTAGCAATTTCGCCACTGACTTACGCCGATATCGCAGACCTCTCACTTGCCTCCTCAATCGCGGCCGAAATCCGGATTCGCAGCGCCGAAACCATCAAAGGCGCGCTTGCTGCCGGGGTGCCACCCAGCCAACAAAGATATGTTATCACAGCAGACGTGGTTCGACTGATTCGCGGGCAGGACGGCCTTGCACCCCGCATCACTTATGTTTTCGATGCACTGCGCGATTCGCGGGGCCAGCTGCCCAAACTGAAAAAGGCACAGATGATCCTGTTTGCGGTGCCCGTTTCAGGTCGCCCGGCCGAGGTCCGCCTGATCGCGCCGGACGCGCAAATCCCCCTGAC
>JBJOLA010000098.1:0-2545 GCA_046045815.1 Pseudomonadota bacterium | reverse complement strand
CCTATACGACGGGCGACGGCCATGCTGATCCCTCCGGTCTGTGCAATGCGATGGCGATTGGCGCGAAAAATCTGGGCGCGACGATTGTCCGCAAGACGCTCGTCACGGGCCTCACCCAGCTGCCGACGGGCGAGTGGAATGTGATCACCGACAAGGGGACGGTGCGCGCCGAGATCGTCGTCAACGCGGCGGGATGCTATGCGCGGCAAGTGGCACAGATGGCGGGCATCGACATTCCGGTGACGAATATGGAGCATCATTATGTTGTCACCGATCCGATCCCCGCGTTCATGGAGCGTGACGCGGAAATGCCCGTTATGCGCTGCTCCTATGTCTCGGGCTATTTCCGGCAGGAGCAGAAAAGCGGGCTGATTGGCGTTTATGAAAGTACCGGATTGGCCGAGGCGTGGGCACCCAAGGGGCAACCCGAATGGGCATCGACCAGCGAACTATTTCCCGAAGACTTGGAGCGGATAGCGCCTTGGCTCGAACGCGCGATTGAGCGCATGCCGATCTTTGGCGAAGTCGGCCTGAGGCGTTTCGTCAACGGCGCGATCCCGCATACGCCCGACGGCGGGCCATTGCTGGGGCCAGCGGCGGGCCTCAAGAATTTCTGGCATTGCTGCGGCACGTCGTTCGGCATCGCGCAGGGTGGCGGCTCGGGCAAATATCTCGCGCAGTGGATGGTTTACGGCGATGCTGACATCAATATGACCGAATTTGATCCGCGCCGGTATGGGCCATATGCCGATGAGGATTATAGTCGCGAAAAGGTGTTCCTTGATTACCGGATGACCTTCACCACGCGCTTGCCGGGCGAGGAGGAGCCTGACGCTCGGCCGCAAAAGACCAGCGCCCTTTATGGCCGGTTGCTCGCGGCGGGTGCGGTCTATGCCGAAACCTACGGCTGGGAACGGCCAAAGTATTTCGCGCTCGACGGAGCGGCGGAGGTTGGTGGGTATCAGCGGACCAACAGCTTCGATGCGGTCGCCGCTGAAGTAAAGGCGGTTGCCGAGCGCATTGGCGTGCTCGATCTGTCAGGCTTTGCCAAATATGATGTGACCGGGCCGGATGCAGAGGCCTTCCTCAACCGTATTTGCGCGAACCGCATGCCCAAAAAACCGGGCGGGATTGCCCTTGTCCATCCGCTTTCAGTTCAAGGGCGGATTTACGGCGAAATGACCGTCACGCGCTTCGCCAATGATCATTTCTACTGCCTCTCCGCCGCTGCCGCCGAACAGCGCGATTGGGATTTGTTGATGCAGAGCAAATTGCCGGATGAGGATGTCACCTTCCGCAACCTGACGATGGATCTGGGCGTGCTGGTGATAAACGGCCCGCGCTCGCGGGATGTTCTGACGAAGATCACCGATGCTGATCTGAGCAACGAAGGGTTCCGTTGGCTGAGCGGTCAAGAGATCACCATTGCGGGCATCAAGTTGCGCGCGCTGCGTGTCTCTTATGCGGGCGAACTCGGCTGGGAATTACACCCCGCGATGGATGACCTCGACGCGCTGTATGACGCGGTGTGGGACGCAGGCCAGGAGTTTGGCATCGTCAACTATGGGCTTTACGCCGCCAATTCGATGCGGATGGAAAAGGGGTATAAGGCCTGGGGTTCCGAGCTGACCAACGAACTGACGATGATTGAGGCGGACATGCCGCGCTTCATCAATTTCAAAAAGGACGATTTTGTCGGCAAGCAAGCAACGCTCGATGCGCCCGATCGGTTCCGGATCGTCTACGGCGAAGTCGATGCGCGCAACGTCGATGTGCGCGGAGCGGAGCCGTGTCTGGTCGGTGAGAAATGCATCGGCCTGACAACATCAGGCGGATACGGACACCGCACGGGCAAGAGCCTGTTCTTCGCCTGCGTCCCGATTGAGAGTGCCGCTCCGGGATCGACATTCGACCTTTATCTGCAAGGCGAACGGCGCGCGGCGATGGTGCTCGCGCAGCCGGCTTATGATCCTGACAACGCGAAGATGAAGGTTTGATCGGTGGCTGAACTTCCCAAAAAGGCGAAAGTCGTCATCATCGGCGGCGGCGTTATCGGCTGCTCGATTGCCTATCATCTGACCAAGATTGGCTGGGACGATGTCGTGTTGCTTGAGCGCAAGCAGCTGACCAGCGGCACAACCTGGCACGCGGCGGGCCTCGTCGGGCAACTCCGCCCCTCGATCAACATGACCAGGCTCGCCAAATATACCGGAGAGCTTTACCGGGGGCTTGAGGCCGAGACGGGGCAGGCGACAGGCTACCGCCAATGCGGCTCCATCTCGATGGCGACCAATATGGAGCGGTTTGAGGAGTTGAAGCGCAGCGCCTCCATGGCAAAAGTGTTCGATCTGCCCGTCCATGTTGTAACGCCGGAGCAGATTAAGGAGTTGGCCCCCATCGTCAACGTCGACGATGTCGTCGGCGGCATCCATATCCCGAGCGACGGCTATGCCAATGCGGTTGATATCACGCAGGCGCTCGCCAAAGGAGCCCGCACCGGCGGCGCGCGGATATTCGAGAATACCAAAGTCACCAAGATTCGACA
>JBJOLA010000048.1:0-3110 GCA_046045815.1 Pseudomonadota bacterium | reverse complement strand
GTGCGAATGACTCGACAAAACTGGCAAATTCGTGCCGATCGCATGCGCGCGCGCTTCAAAAGTCTGTTTCAATAACGCGAGCTGGGATGCTTGCGGATGCTTTCAAGTAGTGCGTGGAAATAGCGCAAGCGGCGGTTCTTGAGAGACCGCTCGGGCGCTGTGGCGAACAATTCGACGAGATGTTCTGGCCCGCATTGTAGCCCAGAGGCCGGCGAGATATATTGAGGATACAAGATCAGCGTTCCCGCCACCAGCTCATCAAGTGTCAGCTGCCGTGTCCGCCGCTCTATTGCCAGGTGGTCCTCAGTCAGCCCCCATCCTGCGTAGAATGGGAGCCCATAAGTTGTAACCGGCACACCGCGCAACAGGGCTTCGAACCCCGCTAGCGATGTCAGCGTTGCCAGCCTGTCCACCACATTGAGACAGGCGGTGATGTCAATATTCCCAACAACAGCGTCGGCGAAACGTAATGCGTCTGTTTCAGACACTCGGCCTTTGCGGTTGCCACTCGCTACGTCTGGATGGGGCTTGTAAAGGATAAACGCCGACGGAAATTCACGCCTCACTTCTTCAATCAAACCAAGATTCGTCTTTAACGTGCGACAACCGAGCTCGATGGATTTATCGTTTTCGACTTGCCCCACGACAAGAATCGCTTCCCGTCCGAGCGGTCGACTAAGCAAGCGGCATTCACCAACATTATATTTGGAAATGCCGCGATCCACGATCAACGCCCGCAGAGACTGCGCACGGCCTATCAGAGTTTCGTCGAATGCGCCGTTTTGGAGGATATCCTCAAGCCTAGAGGGCCGGGTTGCATCATAATAAATGCCGGTACTGTCGAGCACGACCGATGCAGCGAGATTGAAGTCGGATCCAAGGCCGGCCGAGCGGATAAAGCCGTCCTCCATCCGTGCGACGCGAATTTGTGCTGTCAGCAAGCGATCTCGAACCGCGGTGGTTTCCTTGCCACCCCACACGACCACACGGCCACCCGATGCCTGTGCATCTTTGATCGCCCTATCGACCTTATTGTGGAACGCAACTGTTCCCCGGGCGCTCGACAAATGCTTGCGTGTTACAGCGCGTTTCCACGGCGTGAACCCGAGCGCCGCTGTGTGACCAGCATTGGCTTCCGAATGCTCTCTGAACAGCAAAAGCCGGTCAAGCGCCGTCTCAAGTGAACATGGCAGCCCGGTAAGCGGGTCAATATAGTGGGAATAGAGGATACAAGCGGCGGCAAAGAGCTCGGCCACTGACCTCAACTTTCCGCGACGTTCAGATACGATTTCATCTCTGGTCAAACCCCATCCCGCGTAGAATGGCATGCCGAAGCAGCGCACCGGAATACCGCGCAATAATGCTTCAAATCCGGTCAAGCTTGATACGGTGTAGACGGCGTCGACCTCCGCAAGGACATCGGCAATCCGGGCAGGAACATCCAGCAACGTGACGCCTTCAAGGTCATCGCTTGCCAAACAGCCTGATTTGAGTCCCGCCAACGTGGCAGGATGGCGTCGCACGATCAGCTCTGCCTCTGGTTCATCCAGCTTCGCCGCTGCGATCATTGATCGGAACGTGGCGGGTGATGCGAGTGCCCCCTCGATCGATGCGTCACCCAAAGTCTGGTCGATGATCAAAATGCGGCGGCGTACAGTTTTTACCAAAGCTGTGGGCGCGAGCGGAGGATCGGCATTGGTCTTGGACAGGCCGTGCCGAACCACGAAGTCAATCGCCGTCTCTGCCCGCGCGATCAGGTCTGTCGTTTCCCAACCGGAGCTGGCAAGCAAATGTTCCAGCCGCGAAGGCTGTCGCGCATCATAATATATGCCCAGATCATCCACGACGAGGCCCAGCGGCATCGCACCGCTTTCGCCCAGTCCTACTGAGCGGAAGAAGCCATCTTCCAGCGCGAGGTAGGGCAAACCGTTCTGCGTCGCAAAACGTCGAGCCCTCAGCGACGTCGGTTTGAACCCCCAGCCTGCAACACTGTCAATGTCAGCAGTATGACGGGTTGAGGCAACGACCTTTGCCGACATCGGCAGGAACGACGCAAGATGGGGAATGCGTCTGACGCCGCGCCCAGGAACCAAGGTTGCAGAAAAGTGCAGGTCGGGTAAAATTCTCATCTTCGCACCTTGCCCAAATTCGCGCGCGAGTCCAAGGCGCTCCATATTGTCTAGTGGCAATTCGCTAGACGTAACCGCGCACTTGGGAAAACGGTAATTGACCATGAAGGCCAAAGCTGTCGCTGAACGAATGAATGAATTTGCCATTCCCTTTGGACAAGAACGCTTGGCCGAAATGGGCGAAAGCGAATCCGGCGCATATAACTTTTACAAAGTCCGCCTGGATCGCGGCGAGCTTTTTGCCGACTACGAACTCGCGCTAGCAGATGCACTTGTTGAAACACTTGGCGACAAGCGCCATATTCACGAAATCGGCAGCGGGTACGGCACGTTTTCATGGCTTATGGCTGGGTTGGGGTTTCACACGGTCAGCTTGGAATTGGATCGATTGCGATACAATGGTGGCGTCGCATTGTGGGATGCTATTCTTGCAGGTTGGACGGATATTCCGGGCAGTGTCCGCTTTGTGAATGACCGATTTCCGAGCGCGAGCCTTGAGTCGGACGGTGCATGTGCTGTGATCACCAATCTAGTGGCGACGACCACTGAAGTGCAACGATCCGCAATGCTCGCGGCACTGACTGGCTATCATCTTACTATCGTCGATATCGACCGCTTTCTTGTGCACGCCACTACGCCAGAGCAAAGGATCGAAGTCATTGATCGGTTCGCTGCGGCAGGATTCAACGCGCATGAATATCTCGATCTTGGCAGGAGTGGAAACTACTACGCACTCTCTATCTAGCGCGTAGACCTATAAAGATTTTTCCACAGTTGCCCGGATCTTGATATCTTTTTTTAGCTCAACCAGTTTCACGCCAAGCTGATCGATTGTATAATCCAACCCGCACTGGTTGATGTAGATTGGTTCTCCCACACGGATTTGCAGTGGATTATCGCCCCAATATTGAGCCGTAAAATGAATGCGCCCACCAGGTCGCAGCATTTCAACCAGCTTGCGCATTGTCGTGATTGGCGACC
>JBJOLA010000022.1:0-6431 GCA_046045815.1 Pseudomonadota bacterium | reverse complement strand
GGCTTGAAAGAATCAGCGCTGATCATCGGATCAGCGGGGGTTTGACCTTCTTGGGCAGCCGCAGCGCGGACCGATTCCGGAAGAAGCGTCAAAGCTTGAGAACGACCTGCGCTCTCTGAAAGGCCTTCAGCACCAAAGGCTGGTGCAAAAGCGGCACCCCCAACTGCAACGAGGGTGGTAAGGGAAAAGGCCGCCACAAACGCGGTCCGACGAAAATTGATCATTCAACATTCTTACTGTGCGGTGGGTGGATCAACTCTCGAGCATATACCCCGCTCGACCGATCTCCCCCCCGTCTGCGTCCATGTCCAAAGCCCGAACTCATTGGGTGACAACATGGCTACGCGATTAGTCAGCGTCGTCATTCATTGTGCGGTGCAGCAGAGTCAAGTGCCGGTTGGCAGATCAGCGGTGAACCGTTCCGCATCCGGGACGTCCAGTTCAAGCACCCAAAGATCGGGATCATTACGGCGCCGACGCAAGATATAGCCATCAATTTCCGCAAGAATATCAACATCTTGTGGGCCACAGCTGAGCCATTGATAGCCGCCTGACGCTGTCAAAGCTCGCTCCCAAAGCCCTGAAATCACACCCTTTTCGAGAAGCTGTAAAATGATCGAGCCCGCCCCCTGATCTCCTTTGGTGATGACTACCCCGAAGCCGCCGGACACTTCGGCGCGGCGCAGGAGCGCCGAAACAAGCAACTGACTTGTCAGCCGCGCGGTCATCCTGGAAAAGACTGTTGATATCCGGCGAGCGACGATAGCGCGATGTTTGACCGCATGAATGTGCCGGTGCCGCGCGCGGCTTCCTCACCTGTCGAATCGATCAGCCGAGCCTCTCCGACAAACACGCGCCTCTTGCCGCTCACCCAGCGCCCCTCTGCAACCACGGGGCCTTCCTTGAGAGGGCGGGTGAACAACAGATTGAACGATGTCGTCAGCAAAAACCGGTCGGTGACCAACGCATTGCAGGCGTAGAAAGCGGCATCGTCCAGCATTTTGAAATAAGCCGAGCCGTGCAGCGCGCCCGCCGCGTGATAATAGCGTTGATCGACCATGAAATGGATATGCGCGTCGCCGGACGGTCTTATTTCCAGTTGCGATTCGAACAATCGGTTGATCGGGGCGGCGGCATAGAGCGATTCGAGCGCGCGGTAGTGTGCCATCGCACCTGCACCGTGATTGGTCTGCTCAGCCTCAGGCAGCATCACGGGTTTCGACGGCGGAAAACAGCGCAAATACTGCGTCGTCTGATCCGGCACCGCGCAATTTCGCGACGAAGCTGGCATCCCGCAACCAGCGGCTGACCTGCGCCAGCGCCTTTAGATGATCGGCCCCCGCATCGGGCGGAGACAGCAGGCAGAACACCAGATCGACCGGCAGATCGTCAATCGCCTGAAACTCGATCGGCTGCACCAGCTTGGCGAACATCGCGACGATATGGTTGAGCCCCGCAATCTTGCCGTGCGGGATCGCGATCCCGTTGCCAAAGCCGGTTGAGCCCAGACGTTCGCGCTCCGTCAACCGTTCGGTAACATCCCCGGAATCCAATCCATATTCGCGCGCGGCCACCGCACCGAAATGTTGAAACAACGCTTTCTTGTTTCCCATCGCCAAAGCCGCAGACACGGCTCCGGGGCTGAAAAAATCACCCAATATTGTCATTATCGTCCCAAATTCTCGATCAATTGGCCCGGACCCCGGATGAGATGCGCGCCATTCCCACTGTTAAACTCAATTGCCGCGCTGGGGTTCCACCCAGCCGATTGTACCATCCCCGCGGCGATACACCATATTGTGAACGCCCGAACCACTGTTGCGGAACAAGAGCGCGTTGGTGTTGCGCAGATCAAGCATCATCACCGCATCCGAAACACTGGCTTCAGGCACATCGACCTTGGTCTCGGCGATAATCAGCGGATGTTCACCCACTTCTTCAACATCATCAGTACTGTCGAAAACAGTGTAGCCTGCATCATTTTCAATCGGATTTTCTGCGGGCTGTGCTGGTTCCTGGCCCGCGCCGTGGCGATCCTTCAGTCGCTGCATATAGCGGCGCAGCTGTTTTTCCACTTTGTCCGCCGCGCCGTCAAAAGCAAGATGGGCATCCGCCGGGCTCGTTCCAGAGCCTTTGAGCACCACACCCTGCATCACATGCGCCAATATGTCGCATCCAAAGCCGTGATGATGCGGCCCTTTTCCAAAGGTCACATGCGCGGAAATGGCGCGCGCAAAATATTTGTCGGCAATGGTCTGCATGCGGTCACCCACATGGGTCCGCAGCGCGTCCCCGGTATCGACCTGATGCCCCGATACACGAATGTCCATATTTTGCCTCCATTTAAAGCGGACGGCCCTCTAGGCTGGGGTTACGTCCTCGTCAATCGCTGGCAACCCCGAATAGGTTAAACCATCGAGCCATAGCGGGTTGGTGAGTTTTTCAAGGAAGGCACGGTGGCGTATCCGCTCCTCCTCTGTCGGTTCATGTGCGCGCATCGGACGCGCTACTATTTTGGTGGATGACGGCCTGATCTCTTCATCACGGTTGGTGATAAAGCCGTTGGTTCGTGCTTCAGGCGGCAGTTCCAACCCGATCTGCCGGCCCCCGGTCAATTCGATGTAAACTTGCGAGAGAAGCTGCGCATCGAGTAGCGCGCCGTGTTTAACCCGGTGGCTGCGATCAATGCCAAAGCGGGTGCAGAGCGCATCCAGGCTGTGCTTGGCGCCGGGATGACGTTGGCGGGCCAGCGTCAGCGTATCGACCATCCGGCTTTCGGAAACATGCAAACGGCCGCAGGCACCCAGTTCATGATTGAGGAAGGAAAAATCGAACTTGGCGTTATGCGCAACCAGCGGCGAATTATCCAGAAAGTCGAGCAGATCCTCCACCTGATCCTCAAACAACGGCTTGTCAGACAGAAACGCATCCGAGAGGCCGTGGATTGCTTGCGCCGCCGGGTCCATTGATCGTTCAGGGTAAAAATAACTGTGAAAACTATTGCCGGTTTCAACCCGATTGATCAGCTCAATGCAGCCAATTTCAACGAGCCGATCCCCATTGGCAGGACTAAGGCCAGTCGTTTCGGTATCGAAAACAATCTCACGCATTGTACGAGAGACTATCTGCCCTTTCGCGCCTTAAGGCAAGCGACAAGAAGGCGAACTGCCCGTCCCGTTTCGGAGCGGAGGTAGCCGGTTTCAATCACATAATCCGCGCGCCGACGCTTCTGTGCATCCGGGGTTTGAAGCGCCTTGATTCGGGCGAATTTGGCAGGTGTCATCCCCGGACGGGCAAGCACCCGTTTGCGCTGCATCCAGGCGGGGGCAGAGACGACAACGATCGCGTCAACCGACTTCCAGCCCTTCTTTTCAAACAGCAACGGGATATCGAGCCCGATCACGTCGCGGGACCGGTGTCGCCGGAGCCAGCGACTGCGCATCGCAGCAACGGCGGGGTGGATGATAGCTTCGAGCGCTTTCAGCGCCTCGGGCTTGCCAAAGACTGCCGCGCCCAGTTTCTGCCGGTCGACGCCGTTTGGCCCAGTCGTCCCAGGGAAGCGCGCCTCGATCCGGGGCAGTAAAATACCGCCTGGCGCCTGGAGTTGGTGGACCGCTGCGTCAGCATCGAACACCGGCACGCCCGATTTGCGGAACATCGCCGTCACCGCAGACTTGCCCATCCCGATGGACCCGGTGAGGCCGACGACGATCATCGCGTCAACAATGCCCGCAGTTCGGCGTCATGCTGCCGGGGTGCGGGCTGGCCGAAGAACGCCGAAAATGCCTCCGCCGCCTGCGCGACAAGCATGACTAACCCGTCAATCACCTCCACGCCGCGCGCCCGTGATGCGGCCAGCAGCCGCGTTTGAAGTGGTGCATAAACCAGATCATAGACGGTTCCCGTGTCAGCAACATAGCGCTCCACCGGCGGCAGTTCGGGCTGACCAACCATGCCCAGCGACGACGCGTTGACGAGCAAATTGGCAATAGGCACTTCAGCATCCAGCTCGAGCGCACATCCGTTGAGGCCGAATTCCTCGAGCAATGCCGCCGCCTTGGCAACATCACGGTTGAGGATGGAAACCCAGCTTATCCGCCGGTTGGTAAGCCCGGCGAGCACCGCCCGCGCGGCGCCGCCCGCGCCAATCACGGTGACGCGGTCGAAATGGCGGCCTTGCAGCGGTTCTGCGAAGCCAGTAGCGTCAGTATTGCCACCGTCGAGCGTGCCATCTCCGTTGCGCACAACAGTGTTGACCGCACCCACTTTGCTGACAAGTGCCGAGCACTGATCAACCAAGGCCATAGTCGCCACTTTATGGGGTAGGGTCACATTGCACCCGCGCCACGCGGCATCGGCGCGACGTTGCGCGAAATATGCGGGAAGCTCACCGGGGTGCACGTGCATCGCCCGATATTCGGCATCAATGCCCAGCTTTTCCAGCCAGAAATTGTGGATCAGCGGCGATTTGCTATGGCTGATCGGATCACCAATTACCTCGGCATAAGCCGTCATGACGCCAGCAGCCCGTGTTGGCGCAAATGCTCGAGGACCGGCAGCAACGGCATCCCGAGCACAGTGAAGTGGCTCCCTTTAACCGTGTCGAAGAGCTGAACACCGCGGCCTTCAATGCGGAAACAACCCACGCATCCAGAAATCGCGGGCCATTCCTCCGCAAGATAGTCCTCAATGAACGCGTCGCTCAGAGTTCTTACCTCGAGCGTTGCATCATCGGACGTCTGGGCAACGACACTCCCATCCTTCGCGAGCACTGCCGCACTGTCCAACAGCATCGCTTGTCCCGAAAAGCTTCGCAAATGCTCCGCTGCCTCGACGCGCGAACGTGGCTTGCCATATATCTCGCCCGCCACTGAGACGATCGAATCACTGCCAAGCGTCCATCGACCGGGATAAGCTTTCGAGACGACAAGCGCCTTTTCGGTTGCCAATGCGAGGGCGATATCGCGCGGCGTTTGACCGAGCGCAACCAGCTTTTCCTTGATCACAAGTTCATCCACGTCCGCCGGAATCGCCTCAAAGCCTACGCCTGCCGCGCTTAGCATTGCTTGGCGTGACGCCGACTGCGACGCGAGGATTAGCCTCATGACGCCGCACCGTTCGCAGCATTGCCGATATGACGTTCGTTATAGAAATTCTGGATGGCCGCCGCTGCTTCCTCGATCGAGCGACGCGTCATGTCGATGACCGGCCAATCATTGTCGGCAAACATCCGCTTGGCATAATTGGTTTCGCGGACGACAGCATCCTGATCAACATAGTCGGTGTCCGGCGTTTGGTTGAGTGACAGCAAGCGGTTGCGCCGTATCTGCACCAGCCGATCTGGGCTCGTCACCAGCCCCACCACGAGGGGATGTTTCAACGTGTACAGTGACGCTGGGGGCGGCGATTCGACGACGATGGGAATGTTTGCCGTCTTGAATCCGCGGTTTGCCAAATAAATCGACGTGGGCGTTTTCGAACTACGCGAAACCCCTGCCAGAACAATATCGGCTTCCTCCCAATTTTCCCAATTGAGCCCATCATCATGCGCGATTGTGAACTGGATCGCTTCTACCCGGGCAAAATAAGCAGCGTCCAACACATGCTGTTTACCAGGCCGCGCTTTTGCTTGTTGGCCGAGTAAAGTCGAAAGCGCATCTGTCACGGGATCAAGCGCAGCAACGGCGGGAATCCTGAGCGCCTTGCACCGTGTTTCTAATGTACGGCGCGCATCAACATTGACGAGTGTGAACAGCACAAGCCCGGGATTGAGCGCAATATCGGCGAGAATCCGTTCGATATGTCCTTCAGCCCGCACCATTGGCCAAAAATGTTTGACGGTTTCCACATTGTCGAATTGTGCCAGTGCGGCCTTCGCAATATTTTCGAGCGTTTCCCCGGTCGAATCGGATACAAGATGGAGATGCAATCGATTCACGGAGGGTCGGGACCTTTTAAAAAATGACCTTGTGGAAAAGTCTGTGGGCTTTGCTAGCGGAAACATCTTGGCAAAGACAAGTGCCGCTTTTATGCCCGCAGGCTGGGATTCTGCCCACAGCTTGGCTCACAGAATCGGTGACACCATTCCAAGCTGTGGATAACGGGGATGAGGGGGTGCGACTCCGCTAAGAATCATCGACCAACCTGTTAGTAGAGTGGGGATAGCACCGCGATTCCCATTGCCAAGCGGCCCACTACTCTCAACAGCCTTTTTTAATTCTATATTATTGAATAGGGGGAAGCATGACTCACGATCTTTCCAAGCCGTTGCTCGCCGTATTGAACGGAGCCAAACTTGATCGCCCGCCGCTTTGGCTGATGCGCCAGGCGGGACGATATCTGCCAGAATATCGCGCACTTCGCGCTGAAAAGGGCGGATTTCTGGAGTTGGTGAACGATAGTCCGTCGGCAGCGGAGGTCACCTTGCAGCC
>JBJOLA010000379.1:0-3264 GCA_046045815.1 Pseudomonadota bacterium | reverse complement strand
GTCGATGTCGATGCTCTGTCGCGGTTGATGGTACGCCAGTTCACGGGTGCCTCTGATCCGGGTTCAGCAATGGATCCTTCGTTTCATCCAGCAGTCTACCGCGACGCGGTCAATCCAGCGGCGCTCGGCAATCCGTTCATTACGCACGCTTTGCCCAAGATGCAGGCCTCGTCTGCCGTTTTTTCACCCAGCGCAAGCGAGTGCTTGTTGACCAGTTATCAGCCAAGCTTCGGCTTTGGCAGGCGGGTCGAAGAGCGTCGGCGCGTGATTTTTCCGCTCGTTCAGCGCGCTGCGTGTGAGAGTGGTCTGCCTGTCGGTTTATTCGACGCGGTGATCATGCAGGAAAGCCGCTATAATCCGAGCATAGTGTCGCCCAAGGGTGCGTTCGGGCTGGCACAGCTCATGCCGGGCACAGCGGTGCAACTGGGGGTTGATCGCTATTCCCTGTTTGAAAATTTGCGCGGAGGGGCGCGCTATCTCAGACGGCATGTTGACCAGTTTGGTCGTTATGATCTCGCACTCGCGGCCTATAACGCCGGGCCGAACCGCAAATCGCTGCGCAATGGTCTCATTCCCAACATCGCCGAAACGCAGGCTTATGTACGCACGATCCTCGCCAATTGGTTGGGGGTGCCAACGCCGGTTGTGGCCGCTGCGCGGCCGCTCAAATTCCGTCAGGCACAAATGATCTTTATGGCTTACCGGGCGGCGAATACTGAACGCTCTATCGCTCCGCGTCTCAGTCCGATTTGCACTTCTCGGGAGCCTGTAATGCTCGATTTTACATCCGAATCGGTGGTATATTGAGTCCTCTTGTGTGACATAGAGGCAATCGGCGCGCAATTTCGTGTTGGCGATTCGAATGCGCGCGAACGGAAAACAAGAAGGGTTCGAGGAAATAAGCCGGTCTTATCATTCCTGGAGAACGAAGTGGGAGTGTCGGTGGTCGTGGTGAAACGCAGTGATGTGGCGGGTGCATCCACTATGGATGCCGACCAAGAATCGGCGTTCATTGACCTGATGCTGCGGTTGATTGATCAACACCGGCTGGAGACCCCCGAATTTATCGAGGCCCATATTCGCGCGTTTGAGACCTTCGGGGCGACCGAGATGGCTGATTTCTGGCGTGATGCGCTGACCTGCTACGACCAAGCTTTTGCCATTGCCCAGAGCAAGGCACGCGGGGAGAGGCTTCTCAAATCTGTTCAATGACTTTGCCGATCACCCGCAATTGTATCGGGTCAAATCCCTGACGCTGGCCGCCCAGCCAGGTCGCGAATTTTTGCCCCTGATCGCAATTATAAGAAAACCGGAAAGTGGTCACCTATGACACTCTGCCTGTCCAGGCAAAGTGTCATGCCTGACAAAATGCAACGAATGCAAGAAAGGGGATTCACATGATTCATGGTTTGTGCTCAAGACTGATCCATGCAGAGCTTCTCTTCCATTTCGGGCATCGGTGCGATCTTCAGGGCGCTGGCTGCGACCTCAGCCCGCCCCCGCTATAGCTTTCTGGTCCTCCAGTTGGTTGCGGAGGCAGCCAACGCTCAGGGGAGGGCAGGGCCGCTTGTTCCTGCGGGCGCGCCTGCTTCTGGGCACCAGATGCTGCTGCGCGATTGGCTTTGCACACAGATCATGCCGATGAGCGAGCGCGACGGGCGCCGGACGGCGCTGCGTGCCCGGATCACCGAGGGACTGGCCGATCGGCTGACCGGCGAACCGGGTCATGACCAGATGCTGATTGATGGCGCGGTGGATGAACAGGCGCTGGCGGTTGGCCGTGCCAATGTCAGCCGGGCAATTTCCGACCTTGTCCGTGCCGGACTCGTGCGCCGCCACTATGCGGGCTATGCCACCAACCACGCCAATCGCGGTGGTGGGCGCCATGCCGTCTATGTGGTAGAGCCGGACATTCTCGCAGCGCTCGGCAAGTCTACAGGCTTTGCGCCTTCCTTTCCGCAAGGGCAGGCGCGGCAGGGGCAGCTTTTTGCGGCATGAGCCGCGATGCCGAAGTTGTCTGCCCCTTGGCTTTCGGTCGCTTGCGCTCAGTCTGCCATTTCTTCGGCAAGGCGCTCGAGACGCTCTGGCATATCAAGAAGCTTGATGGCCGCGGCCGATATGGCTTCGGCTATGGACGGATAGGTCTCAGCCGAGCTTATCGACACGCGGTCCGGAAAGGTCAATGTTGCCTTATAGCCATTGCCCTTTGGTGTTGCGGAAAGAGTGACATCTGTCATCGCAAGCATCCTGCCAGTTTGAAGGATTCCATTCATATACTGATCTGGGGTGACAAGAAACCCGCTCGGGGCAATATTGCCTCGCGGTCGCGTAAGAAGTGACGGGGAGCCAACCTTGGCGTTGCGATTGGGCCAAACACAAGGGACAAAGGTCGAATACGCGGTTGTCGCCACTCAGGGTGGAAGCATCGCGCAGAGCCGCGTCAGGGCAAGCATTGCTTGGTCAAAATCTGGAACCTCGGACGCGCCTGCAAAGGCCATACTCTCTACAAATTGCCGATACTCGCCGGGATAGGCTGGATCACGCGCCACTGTGATCAGCAGTGCTTCGAACCGTTCGTGCGGCGGCAAATCGCGCACAGCTCCGCCGCCGCGCAACGTGTCGGCCGTGAGTATGGCTGCGAGCAATGGCGGGAAATTCTTGCTTGCCACCACCACGGCTTCGAGCGCGGCGAGATCATGGAGGTGCCGCACAATCGTCGGGTCATCATTCGCGCTGTTTCGATCCCGCGCGATGGCACGCCAGGCAAAAGCACTGAGTTTGTCCGCTGCGGTTTCCACCGGATCGATGCAGGCTATGGCCGCAACTTCAGGGTCCGCGCCCCTGAATTGAGCGACAAACGACGCTATCTGGCACTCAACTGGCTCAAGAGCAGGCGGCTTGGCGGACAGTTCTGCGAGGATATGTGGTCGGAGCGAGGCGTGGGCACCCAATATCGTCGGATAGTCCATTTCGATCCTGAGAAATGAATTCCCACTCCGCGATTCTACCTTGATGTTTGTAAATCCTGCGGTGGCCCAAAAGGCTGCAAGCTTGTCACGAAACACACCAAGGTGTTTGCGCTGCTGATTTTGGGTGAGACCGGTAAACGCTGCTGACAAAGCGAGCTTGAAGTCGATATCTTCGGAAAATCTTTTGATCAGGCCGTGCCCTTTGAGCAGCGATGTTCCGCCAGAAAAGACGGGGGTGAAGTCGCTATCACCCAGTGCCAACAGCGCCCGGATTGCCTGCACGACATACCAGTCC
>JBJOLA010000349.1:0-2831 GCA_046045815.1 Pseudomonadota bacterium | reverse complement strand
TGAAAATGAGGTTGTGAACTGCGTTCGGGCTTGCGCGCTGTCGATGATGCCCAGCACGCCGCCATATGCCGCTGGCAGCCAATCCGGTGCCTCCGCACCTTCTTGCCAAAGCGGCCGACATTGGCCGGCTATGAAATCTGTTTCGCAATCGCTCAATTCACGTTTGATGACTTGAAGCCAGCCAGCGTCGACCCGCTCATCATCATCAAAAAATGCAATGACGGGCGCAGTGCAGAGCGCAATCGCGGCGTTGAGGGCATGCTGTCCGCCAGGCTTTGGCTCGTGCAACACGGCAATCTGCTCACCGTGCGCTGCCGCCAGTTGTGCCAGCACCATTGGCGTTGAATCGCTCGATGCATTGTCGACGATCACAACCCGCAGATTGATGCCATCCGCATTTGCCGCAAACACCGACTCAACCGCAGCCCCAATAAGATGCGCACGATTGTGGGTGCGCAACACCACATCAAGCCGGAAATCAGTCAAACTCAGCTCGCAATATATTCGCGCATCGCCGCCGCTTCGGATTCGATCTTGTCGATCCTGTATTTGACCAGATCGCCAATCGAGACAAAGCCAATCACCGCTCCACTGTCGGTCACGGGAAGATGGCGCACCCGACGCCGCGTCATCAGAGACAGTGCACCAATCACGGAGCTTTCGGGCTCAACCGTCATCGCAGGTGAGGTCATCACGTCGGCAACCCGTTCGCTCAATATGGCCGCACCCTTTTGCGCGAGCCCGTAAACCACATCCCGCTCAGAAAAAATGCCGCGCACCTTGCCGTCATCCATGACGGGCAGCGCGCCAATGCGTTTTTCCGCGAGCAGCGCGACGGCGTCGGAAACCAATGCGTCGCCAGAGATTGATTGGATCGTGTCGCCCTTTGAGCGGAGAATTGCCCTGATCGTCATCGCGCCGGTCCTTCTTCATGCGACTGCATCTTGCTGAAATTTTGCGCCGGGTTCAAGGGGAATGATATGGACATTCCCCCGAGCAGCCTTGACGATCCCAACTATGCCGACTTCGCGTGGGGCCGTTACCGTAAGTTGATGCTCTGGATGGCCGGTGCGGCGCTGGTCACGGTGGCGGCAGGGCTTGGCGTGTTGCGTTGGCTGATCGGCCCGATTCCGATCCATATGCTCATCGCAACAGCAGGCGGGATTTTCTTCTCCGTTTTGCTCGCCGCTGCACTCATGGGATTGGTGTTTTTGAGCGCGGGGTCAGGTCATGACGATTCGATACGCGACCCGTTTGAAGACATCGACACCTGAGCAACAAAAACCCCGCCGAATTTCTCCGGCGGGGCATTTGTCAGTTACACTCTTGATTGCTTAGTCAGCAGCGTCTGCGTCAACCGTTTCTGCAACCGGCTCAGGAGCAGGCTTTGGTGCTGCGACCGGCGCTGGGTTGAGGCTGGCCTGCCATGCCCGTTGCTGGACACGCAGCGCGGCATCGCGGCTGGTGGCGGCGATACGGAGGCGGTTCATACCCGCACCCGTACCTGCCGGGATCAACCGACCAACGATGACGTTTTCTTTTAGGCCGATCAAATCGTCCTTCTTCCCTTCAACCGCTGCCTGCGTGAGCACGCGCGTGGTTTCCTGGAACGACGCCGCCGAAATGAAGCTGCGCGTTTGCAGCGACGCCTTGGTGATGCCGAGGAGGATCGGCTTACCTTCCGCAGGCGCTTGGCCCTTGGTCAGCTTGCCGTTGGTTTCAACCATTTCCTCACGGTCAACCTGTTCACCGACGAGCAAAGTCGTATCGCCCGAAGCCGTGATTTCAACCTTTTGCAACATCTGACGCACGATCGTTTCAATGTGCTTGTCGTTGATCTTCACGCCCTGCAGACGGTAAACTTCCTGAATTTCCGCAACGAGATATTCAGCCAGCGGCTCAATCCCCATCACTTCCAGAATGTCATGCGGATCAGGCGAACCGCCGACGAGGTTATCGCCGCGCTTCACGTAATCGCCCTCTTGAACGTCGATCACCTTGGACTTGGAGATCAGATATTCAACCAGTTCGCCGCCATCCTCAGGTTGAATGCCGATCTTGCGCTTGGCCTTGTAATCCTTGCCGAACACGATCCGGCCAGAGACCCTTGCGATGATCGCGTTGTCCTTGGGCTTACGCGCTTCAACCAGTTCAGCCACCCGCGGCAGACCGCCGGTAATGTCACGGGTCTTGGCCGCTTCACGGCTGACACGAGCCAGCACATCGCCGCCTGCAACTTCAGCGCCGTCTTCCACCGAAAGCATCGCACCGACAGCCAGCATGTACCGGCCGGCTTCGCCTGAATCGCTATCGAGCAATGTCAAACGCGGACGGAGATCAACCTTGGTCCGTCCTGGACGGAATTCAGTGACAACCTTCTGCGAAATGCCGGTCGCTTCATCGACCTGCTCGACAAGAGTCTGCCCTTCGACGAGATCTTGATACTTCACGATACCAGGGTTTTCCGTGATCACTGGCATGGTGAACGGATCCCACTCAGCAACCTTGGCACCCTTCTTGACCTTGCCACCGTCGGCATACAGCACATAGGCACCATATGGCAGGCGATCGGCAGAACGTTCGCGGCCTTCATCATCGAGCACCGCGACTTCACCGTTGCGAGACAGCGAAACCGTGCGGCCCTGCTTATCCTTGATGGTGCGAAGATCGCGATATTCGAGCGTACCGTCGCTGACCGCTTCGAGGCTCGATTGCTCATTAATCTGTGCCGCGCCGCCGATATGGAACGTCCGCATCGTCAACTGAGTTCCCGGTTCACCGATCGACTGTGCCGCGATAACGCCAACAGCTTCACCGATATTCACCGGGGT
>JBJOLA010000375.1:0-6130 GCA_046045815.1 Pseudomonadota bacterium | reverse complement strand
TTGCCCGCAATTGTAATTTCGGCCACCGGCTCGGCCAGCACACCGTCGCGGATGACGAAACCCGATGCGCCCCGGCTATAGTCACCGGTGAGGCCGTTGACGCCCATCCCGATCAGATCGTTGACATAAATACCAAGCTTTATGTCTGACATCAGCACGGCAGGAGACACAGTACCCGCCGCCATATGCAAATTGCTCACAGTAGCGCCGCCGCGGGTGCCGTGACCCGTCGGCGGCAGGCCGAGTTGTCGCCCGGAGGTGCTGTCCACCAGCCAGGTCGTCAGGACCCCTGCGTCGATGATCCGGGTGAGAGCCGTTTCCAACCCTTCCCCGTCAAAGGCGCGAGAACGCAGACCCCGCAGCCTAAGCGGATCATCAATGATAGCGATCCCCGCGCCGAAAATTGCTGTGCCGAGCGACTCCAGCAAAAAGCTCGTCTTGCGCGCAATCGACGCACCTGTAATCGCCCCGGCCAAATGCCCGAGCATCGACGCGCTAACCCGGGGATCGAAAATCACTGGCATCGGCCCGCTCTTCAGCTTGATGGGATTGAGCCGCGCGATGGCACGCTCACCGGCTTTTCGGCCAACGTCGGCAGCATCTTCAAGATCGCCGATATGCCGCACCGAGCTGTAGGCATAATCGCGCTGCATGCCGCCGCCTTCGCCTGCCAGCACAGCCACCGAATGGCCGTGGCTCGATCCGGAATAGCCGCCCACAAAGCCGTGGCTCGCGGCGTATCCGTCGCGAGTGCTCGTGCCTTCAACGATTGCGGGGAAACCTCCGCCCCGTCGTCCAGATCAAGTTCTGGCGGCGCACGGCGCATCAGCCGATCTGCGGGAGCCAGCCCAGCGTAGGGATCGTCCGGCGCTTGGGCCGCCATCGCCACCGCGCGCTCTGCTAGCGTGGTAAGCGCTTCGATTGACAGGTCTGATGATGATACGCTCGCCGATTTATGGCCCTGGAACACCCGGAGCGAAATATCCTCACCCTCGCTCCGGCTGACATCCTCGAGCACACCCAGCCGCATCTGAACATGGGTGGAAGCGTCACAGGAATAGACTGCATCTGCAGCATCTGCACCCGCCTTAATCGCGCGGGAAACGAGATCGGCGGCGCGATCCTTGGCTTGTTCGGTGGTCAGCATCCTGCGCGCTTAGGCAAACCCGACGCAAACGTCAAAGCTGCGTGTGTTGGGCGTCACAGCAATGCCTGCTTTGACAGGTTACGTGACTTCACATAGTTGCTGTTGCCACAGCCGATCTTTTCTGGAGAGCTTTTAAATGAAATTCATCGTTGCCGTATCGGCGCTCGCAATTGCGCTCTCGTCGCCAGCAATGGCCGCCAAGCCGTCAAAGGCACAAAAGGCGCAGGAGCAAGCGGTCAATGATGTCCCCCACTGCACCCGCAAGCTTGGCACGATTTCGATTGCAGACGGGGATGATCCTTACGGATGGACACAATTCAGCCTAGCGCCACCGGCCAAGCTTCTCAAAGTTCTGGTGCAACGTTCAGGCTGCTTCAACCTTGTAGACCGAGGCACGGGCCTCAACGCCGCCCAGCTTGAACGCAATATCGGCAGCAACATGGGCCTCCAGCGCCGAAGCAATGTGGGGCAGGGCCAGATCAAAGCGGCAGATTATGTGCTGGTCGCCGAAGTGCAGGCAGCAAATCATAACGCGGGTGGTAGCGGCATAGGCGCTGGTATCGGATCAGCGCTGGGCGGGCCGCTGATTGGTGGACTACTTGGCGGCATCAAAACACGCAAGCTTGAGGCTAATACGGTCCTGTCGCTCACCAACGTCCGGACGACTGAGACGATCAACGTGCAAGAGGGCCATGCGGTCAAGAACGATACAAGTTTTGGCGTCGGCGGTTTCCTTGCAGGCGCCGGCACAGGAGGTGGCGCGGTCGGCGGTGGATATGAAAATACGGATGTCGGCAGGATCGTGACGTTAGCCTTCATACAGGCTTATTCCAAAATGGTGACCGAGCTTGGGCTCGTCCAGCCCGGAGCAGCAGGTACGGCGGAAGCCGCTCCCGCGAAGACGTTCACTGCACAAGGTCCGGTGGCCTTGCGCCGCAATGCCAACGCGGGCGCTGGCATCATCCGCACACTTCCGGCAGGCTCGATCCTCTATCCGACTGGCGAGAAGAACGGGCTTTGGTGGCAAGTGGCGGACGAAAATGACAATGTCGGCTGGGTCCTCAATACCAAGCTCGCACCCAGCAACTAGGCCGATCATTGACCGTACAGCGCTCGTGACATAGAGGCTTGGCCTATATGAGCACTGACAAACTGCGCTTCGCCTTCGAACCCAACGCCAACCCGGTGGCACCAGACGCGCGCGCGCGATTGATTGCTGATCCCGGCTTTGGCAAGACCTTCACCGATCATATGGCGGTGGTGCGTTATAGCGAAGCGCTCGGCTGGCACGATGCCAAGATCACCGCGCGCGCGCCGATCTTGCTCGATCCGGCTGCTGCGGTGCTGCACTATGCGCAGGAGATATTTGAAGGGCTGAAGGCGTATCGGCTCGAAGATGATAGTATGGCGCTGTTCCGTCCAGACGCGAATGCGCGGCGCTTTGCAGCGTCTGCCACTCGGATGGCAATGCCCGTGCTGCCCGAGGAAATTTTCATCGAGTCCGTCCGGAAATTAGTCAGCACTGACGAGGCTTGGTTTCCCGCGATCGACGGGGGATCACTTTATCTCCGTCCCTTCATGTTCGCGAGCGAAGTATTTCTCGGCGTTCGGCCGGCAACCGAATATCTCTACATCGTGATCGCGGCGGCGACTGGAAATTATTTCAAAGGAGGAGCGCCTGCCGTCTCGCTCTGGGTGTCGCAAGATTATACCCGCGCGGCCCCCGGTGGCACCGGGGCGGCGAAGTGCGGCGGCAATTATGCGGCAAGCCTGGTTCCCATTGCCGACGCGATGGCGCGTGGCCATGATCAAGTCGTGTTTCTCGATGCGGCGGAAAATCGCTGGATTGAGGAACTCGGTGGCATGAACGTCTTCTTCGTATTCGATGACGGCAGCATCCAGACGCCGCCACTCAACGGCACGATCCTGCCCGGCATCACGCGCGACTGCCTGATCACACTCGCGCGCGAGGAAGGCTTGACCGTCCGCGAAGAGCCTTATGCCATCGACCAGTGGCGCGGCGATGCACAGAGCGGCCGGCTGATCGAAGCCTTTGCCTGCGGGACTGCCGCCGTCGTCACGCCGATTGGCAGCGTCTCCAGCCCAGACGGCACGTTCACGATGGGTGCTGGCGGCCCCGGCCAGCTCACCGAACGGCTCAAGGCGCAACTGGTGCGCATTCAGCGCGGCGCGGTGCCCGATAAGCACAATTGGGTGCAAAGGATCAATTGAAGCAATTGATATCGGAGGCGGCGCTGCTATAGGCACCGCCTGAACGCTGTTGGGGCGTCGCCAAGTGGTAAGGCAACGGCTTTTGATGCCGTCATTCGCAGGTTCGAATCCTGCCGCCCCAGCCAAGCGCTGATTTCTTCCAGCGGAAGGCCGGGTATGATTGCGCGTGGCAACGATACCCACGGAAACAACTCCCTCAGACAAGGCACATTGCGATGACGAGCCCAGACCGGAATATCGAGCTCGCTGCCCCCAATACAGATGATAGGCTCATCCATTCGCTCGCGCTGGCCTTTCAAAATGATCCTGCGCTGAGCTGGATCATCCCCGATGATGCTGCGCGTCGCCATGCGCTGCCGCGGCTGTTCAAAACCATGTTGGTTGCGGATCGGCGCGCAGGCTGGGTATTGGCGTCTCCGGGGGGCGAAGTCGCGACGCTATGGCGCGCGCCCGGGCAGTCGAAAACGGGGGCTTGGGAGTTTACCGCGCAACTCATCCCGATGATGCGCACCTTCGGCGGATCACTCGGTCGCGCCATCCGCGTCAGTGACGCCATCCATGCGCATCATCCCAAGTCCGACGATTTCTGGTTGCTGCAATATGCCGGCGTCGCGCCCGATCATCAGGGTAAAGGGTGGGGCGGCCTCGCCATTCGAGACGGTATCGCGCGCGCCACAGCGGCAGGAAAGCCCGTCCTCCTCGAAACAGCGACGCTTTCAAACGTCTCGCTCTATGCGCGTCTCGGTTTTGAGATCATCGACGAATGGGACATCCGCGGCGGCCCGCATTTCTGGACGATGCTGCGGGGGGTTTAGGGGGCATGCGGCTGGTGATCCACCTCGGGCAGGGATGTTAGTGACGGTTTACTTTACCTCCAAACTCCCAACAATAGCGCGAGACGACCGCCAATATTTCACTTGACAAGATTTGCGATGTTTGTGATATGTTCCAATTTTTAGGGTAGCAATTTGGGGAGTTGTGTTACCGCCAACCATCGCGAAATGCGATGCTCATTGGCAGGTGCCATTGGGCATAACTTTGCGGCTCTCTAACAAGGGGAGATTGACCGGTCAAAAAGTCGAATTTCCCTTCCACTTCCTGAAGAATCCGCCGTTTTTGATGTTGAGCATGGCGTCAACAGAGCGACTGTAGCTGCGGCGCTTTCGTCGGGTAATAGGCGTTCAGCCATTGCCACCTCCGCCGCCTGCGCCTATCGTTCCCGCTATGTCCATCCAGATCCGCACCAGCCTCGAAGAACCTGAAACCGGGGCGGAGTTTGTGCCGCACCGCCCGGCAAGGCCGCCCAAGCTTGAGGGTAGCAAGCCGTTCAAGATCGTTTCCGAATATACCCCGGCCGGCGATCAACCGACGGCGATTGCAGAGCTTGTGGCTGGGATTGCAGCGGAAGAGCGGGATCAGGTGCTGCTCGGCGTGACGGGATCGGGCAAGACCTTTACCGTGGCCAAGGTGATTGAGGCGGTGCAGCGGCCCGCGCTAATCCTGGCGCCCAACAAGATTTTGGCAGCCCAGCTCTACGGTGAATTTAAAAGCTTTTTTCCCGACAATGCCGTGGAATATTTCGTTTCCTATTACGACTATTACCAACCCGAAGCCTATGTTGCGCGGTCTGATACCTACATCGAGAAGGAAAGCTCGGTGAACGAAGCGATTGACCGGATGCGGCATTCGGCCACACGCTCGCTCCTCGAACGGGACGACGTGATCATCGTAGCGTCGGTTTCCTGCCTTTACGGGATTGGATCGGTCGAGACCTATTCAGCCATGATCTTTGACCTGAAGAAGGGCCAGAGCGTTGACCAACGCGAGATCATCCGCAAACTCGTCTCCCTCCAGTATAAGCGCAATGACGCCGCCTTTGCGCGCGGCAATTTCCGGGTGCGCGGCGATAATCTCGAACTTTTCCCCTCACACTATGAGGATACGGCGTGGCGGATCAGTTTCTTTGGCGATGATATTGAAGAGATTACCGAATTTGACCCACTGACCGGCAAGAAGATTGCCAACCTCGATTATATCCGGGTCTATGCGAACAGCCACCACGTCACGCCGGGGCCAACGCTCAAACAGGCGATGGAGGCGATCAAGTGGGAGCTGAAGGTTCGGCTTGAGGAGATGGTCGGCGAGGGAAAATTGCTCGAGGCCCAGCGGCTGGAACAACGGACGAACTTCGATCTGGAGATGATCGCCGCGACGGGCAGCTGCGCTGGCATTGAGAATTATAGCCGTTTCCTTTCCGGGCGCTTGCCGGGCGAACCGCCGCCGACCTTGTTCGAATATTTGCCAGAAAACGCGCTGCTGTTTGTTGATGAAAGTCATGTCAGCATCGGCCAGATCAACGGCATGTCGCGCGGCGATCACCGGCGCAAACTGACACTGGCCGAATATGGCTTCCGCCTGCCCAGCTGCATTGATAACCGGCCACTGCGCTTCAACGAATGGGATGCGATGCGACCGCAGACCACCTATGTTTCAGCGACCCCGGGCAATTGGGAAATGGAGCGGGTGCAGGGTGTGTTCGCTGAACAAGTCATTCGCCCGACCGGCCTCATCGACCCGCCGGTCGAAATCCGGCCAACCGAGGATCAGGTGCAAGACTGCATCAACGAATGCCGCCTTGTCGCGGGGCAGGGTTATCGGACACTCGTCACGACGCTCACCAAGCGGATGGCCGAAGACCTTACCGAGTTCATGCATGAGGCGGGACTGCGGGTGCGTTACATGCATAGCGAT
>JBJOLA010000348.1:0-5413 GCA_046045815.1 Pseudomonadota bacterium | reverse complement strand
AACTTGCCACGACTCACTTCCTATGATGTCAATGCAATCAATGTATGCAATGAAAGCGTATAAGTCAAATGCCTAAACGCACCGATATCCAGTCCATCCTCATCATCGGCGCGGGCCCGATCATCATCGGCCAGGCGTGCGAGTTCGATTATTCGGGCACGCAGGCGGTGAAAGCGCTAAAGGAGGAGGGGTACCGGATCATCCTCGTCAATTCCAACCCCGCGACGATCATGACCGATCCTGATCTGGCGGATGCAACCTATATTGAACCGATCACGCCTGAGATCGTGGCCAAGATCATTGAAGCAGAGCGGGCGAAATTCCCGAATGAAGTGATGGCGCTGCTCCCCACAATGGGCGGGCAGACGGCGCTCAATACCGCGCTGGCTTTGTTCAACGATGGGACGTTGGCCAAGCACAATGTCGAGATGATTGGTGCGGATGCCGAAGCCATCGACAAGGCGGAGGACCGGATCAAGTTCCGCGACGCAATGACTAAGATTGGCTTGGAATCCGCCCGCTCAGGCATTGCCCATTCGATGGATGACGCGCTTGCTGTGCTTGAACGCACCGGCCTACCTGCGATCATCCGCCCAAGCTTCACAATGGGCGGCACCGGCGGCGGGATCGCTTATAACCGGGAAGAATTCATCCAAATCGTGACCGGCGGGCTGGATGCCTCACCCACCACCGAGGTGCTGATCGAGGAATCTCTGCTCGGCTGGAAAGAATATGAGATGGAGGTTGTCCGCGACAAAAATGACAATGCCATCATCATCTGCTCTATCGAGAATATTGATCCGATGGGCGTGCATACCGGGGACTCGATCACCGTCGCGCCCGCGCTGACGCTCACGGACAAGGAATATCAGATCATGCGCAACGCGAGCATTGCATGCTTGCGTGAGATTGGGGTGGAAACCGGCGGTTCGAACGTCCAGTTCGCGGTGAACCCGGCGGATGGGCGTCTGATCGTGATCGAGATGAACCCGCGGGTGTCCCGGTCATCCGCGCTGGCTTCGAAAGCGACGGGCTTCCCCATTGCAAAAGTGGCGGCGAAGCTGGCGGTGGGCTATACGCTCGACGAAATCACAAACGATATCACCGGCGCGACGCCAGCCTCATTCGAGCCGACGATTGACTATGTCGTGACCAAAATACCGCGCTTTGCTTTTGAAAAGTTCAAGGGGGCGGAGCCACTCCTCCACACCGCGATGAAATCTGTTGGTGAGGTGATGGCGATTGGCCGAAATATCCACGAAAGCCTCCAGAAGGCGTTGCGCGGGCTGGAGACGGGACTGGTCGGGTTCAACTATGTCGATGCGCTCAAAGGGGCGTCGCGTGATGATCTGATCGCCGAACTTTCTCGGGCGACGCCGGACCGGCTGCTGGTCGCGGCGCAGTGTTTGCGAGAGGGGATGAGTGTTGCCGAGGTGCATGCCATCGCCAAATATGATCCGTGGTTTCTGGAGAGGATTGCGGAAATTATCGCGGCGGAACGTGACGTGGCGACACATGGCTTGCCGCAGGACGCGGTTAACCTGCGCCGTCTGAAATCCATGGGCTTTTCGGACAAACGGCTCGCCTTCCTTGCGCTCGAATCGATCCATGTCCGCCCGGGGATGGAGTCTGCGGTACGCTTCGGTTCCGGCATTGCGATGGAAGCTCAGCGGGCAATGGCGGGCGGCGTGACCGAGGCGGCAGTGCGTGCGCTGCGGCATAAGCTGGGTGTTCGACCCGTGTTCAAGCGGATCGACACCTGTGCGGCGGAATTTGAAGCCAAGACGCCGTATATGTATTCGACCTATGAGGCTCCCTCGTTCGGCGAACCCGAGTGTGAAAGCGCGCCGACTGACCGCGAAAAGATCGTCATCCTGGGCGGCGGCCCGAACCGGATCGGGCAGGGGATCGAGTTTGATTATTGCTGTTGCCACGCTTGCTTTGCGCTGTCGGATGCGGGCTATGAGACGATCATGGTCAACTGCAACCCTGAGACCGTTTCGACCGATTATGACACCAGCGACCGGCTGTATTTTGAACCGTTGACCGCCGAAGATGTCCTCGAAATCCTTCACGTTGAACAGCAGAATGGGACGCTCAAGGGCGTCATCGTTCAGTTTGGCGGGCAGACGCCGCTCAATCTGGCGAAGGCACTGGAGGATGCAGGTATCCCGATCCTGGGGACATCGCCAGACGCGATTGATCTGGCCGAAGACCGGGAGAGGTTTGCCGCGCTGATCAACAAGCTCGGCCTCAAGCAGCCTGAGAATGGCATCGCGCGCAGCCGGGAAGAAGCGATCAAAGTTGCGGAAACGATTGGCTATCCGGTGCTGATGCGGCCCTCCTATGTGCTCGGCGGGCGTGCGATGGAAATTGTTGATACACAGGCGCAGCTCGAGAATTATATCCAGACGGCGGTGATCGTTTCGGGCGATAGTCCGGTGCTGATCGATAGCTATTTGCGCGATGCGATTGAGGTGGACGTGGATGCGATTGCAGACGGCACGGACGTTGTCGTGGCAGGCATCCTCCAGCATATTGAGGAAGCGGGCGTTCATTCGGGTGACAGTGCGTGCACCTTGCCGCCGTACAGCCTGCCCAAGGACATCATCGATGAGATCGCCCGGCAGACCGATCTGTTGGCGCGGAACCTCCACGTAAAAGGACTGATGAACATCCAGTTCGCAGTGAAGGACGGCGCGGTGTATCTGATCGAGGTCAATCCGCGTGCCTCGCGAACGGTGCCGTTCGTCGCTAAGGCCATCGGCGCGCCGATTGCCAAGATCGCGTCGCTGGTGATGGCGGGACAGAAACTCAAGGATCTGCCGCCGATCAATCTTGATGTGAAACATATCGCGGTCAAGGAAGCCGTATTCCCATTCGCTCGTTTCCCCGGAGTTGACCCCGTACTCTCACCAGAAATGAAATCCACCGGCGAAGTGATGGGAATTGATAGCGATTTTGCGACTGCCTTTGCCAAGGCTCAGCTTGGCGCGGGCACGATCCTGCCGCTTTCGGGTAAGCTGTTTGTGTCGGTTAAGGACAGCGACAAGCCGATCATCTTGCCTGCCGTAACTGCGTTGATCGCGATGGGTTTCACGGTGTGTGCCACGGGCGGCACGGCGGATTACCTTTCAGCTCACGGCTTGACCGTAGAGCGGGTGAACAAGGTTGCGCAGGGCCGGCCTCATATTGTGGACAAGGTGAAGGACGGCGAAATCGCATTGATTTTTAACACGACCGAGGGTTGGCAGAGCCTGAAGGACTCCGAAGACATCCGCCGATCCGCACTGATGAACAAGATTCCTCAGTTCACAACGGCTTCCGCTTCTGTCGCGACCGCCCAGGCAATTGCGGCTTTACGCGAACGGAAACTTGAAGTTCGGACCCTTCAATCCTATCATAGCGATAGCACAAGCTGATCCCGACACCTTTGTGACTGTGCGGGCGGTCCCTTACGGAGGGTCTGCTTGGGGTAAATTTTTTGACGATGAAGGTTTGATACTATGGCGACGGTCGACAAAATGCCGATGCTCCTCGAAGGTCATGTGATGCTGACCGAGCATCTCGCACGCCTGAAAATCGAGCGTCCCCAGATCATCGACGCCATCGAAGAAGCGCGGGCGCACGGCGATCTCTCCGAGAATGCCGAATATCATGCAGCCAAGGAACGGCAGGGCCAGGTTGAGGCGACGATCAGCGACATCGAGGATAAGCTTAGCCGTGCGATGGTGATCGATCCGCTGACTCTGTCGGGGGACAAGATCGTGTTTGGTGCGACGGTCACCCTGATCGACGAGAAGGAAAAGAAAATCCGCTACCAGATCGTTGGTCAGCCCGAAGCCGACGCCAAGACGGGCAAGATTTCATACAATTCCCCACTCGGCCGCGCGCTGATAGGCCGCAACGTTGATGATGAGATCGAGGTGACGGTGCCATCGGGTGATAAGTTCTATGTGGTGTCAAAGATCGAGTTTGTTTAGAGCGCCTTGGATCAAACAGGAAAATACCTATTGACAGCGTCACGCTGATCAGGCATATTTGGTCACGTTGGAGAATTGCGAGTCGGATGGATCGCTAACCGAGCCCCAACATCAATCCCGATAGCGCTGACACGGCCAGCACTTTCATCACATTCCAACGCACTTTGAACAGCAGAACGGCACAGAGTGCGGTGAGGATCGCCGCGCGCCAATCGAGGCTGGCCACGTCTACTTGAGGGATATGGCCGGGGACATCGCGTATCGAACGGAACAAGACATGGAGTGAAAACCACAATGCCAAATTGGCAATCACCCCGACAACAGCGGCAGCAATCGCCGCGAGCCCGCCCTTTAACCGGGTTGAATGCTGGAGCCGATCAATCCAAGGCGCAAACGTCAAAATCCACAGAAAACAGGGCGCAAACGTCACCCACGTCGTCAACGCTGCACCGAGAAAACCCGCCATCAATGGCGAGAATGGGGCGGGCGCGCGAAATGCGGCGAGGAAGCCGACAAACTGCGTGACCATGATCAGCGGACCCGGTGTTGTTTCCGCAAGGCCAAGACCGTCAGCCATTTCGCTGGGCTGCAACCAGCCAAAACCCTGCACCGCTGCCTGTGCCATATAGGCCAGAACGGCATAAGCCCCGCCGAACGTCACGACCGCCAATTGCGAAAAGAACAGGCCAATCTTCCATAGGATATGGTCGGGGCCGAGCGTGGCGAGGATCAGCAGCATCGGCGCGGCCCAGATGCTCAGCCAGATGGCGACGGTGCGCACTGTCTGGCTCAAAGGGACGGGGATGTGATTTGGCGGATGTGCATTGGCGACCTTCAGGCCCAACCAGTCGGGGCGGAAATGGGCGACGACAGCCCCCAATAGCCCCGCGCCAACGATGATAACCGGGAAGGGGAGACCCAGGAGGAACAGGGCCACGAACGCGGCAAGTGCCAGCCCTTGCTTGAACCGCGTCCCCAAGGCGCGCCCCGCAATTCGGATCAGCGCCTGCACAACGATTGCCAGAACAGCGGCCTTGATCCCGAGGAATAGTGCCGCAAACCAGCGCAAATCAGCGGCATAAGCATAGAGAATTGACAGCGCGAACATCACGATGGCACCCGGAATGACGAAAAGCATTCCTGCCGTCAGTCCGCCTTTGATGCCGTGGAGTTTCCACCCGATATAAGTCGCCAGTTGCTGCGCCTCCGGCCCGGGGAGGAGGTGACAGAAATTGAGCGCGTGGAGATAATCATCCTCGGCCATCCAGCCGCGATCCTCCACAATCTCTTTGTGCATCAGCGCGATTTGGCCAGCGGGGCCGCCAAAGCTGGTGAGACCGATGAACGCGAACGCGCGGGTGAAGGCGGGGAAGGGGGGAGGGGGTGATTGAAGGGTCATCACGAGGAATGTAGCGCGATGTTTCCGTAGG
>JBJOLA010000342.1:0-6911 GCA_046045815.1 Pseudomonadota bacterium | reverse complement strand
CTTGTTTGCAAGCTGACTGGAGGCGTTCTTCTAAGTCAAGAGCCTGAGCCTTCGTCAAACGATCTGCCAAAATAACCACACTATCAAACCCTCGGGCTTGATAGCCATAAAAACGTTGTTTAGCTGATTGAGCAGTGTAACCGATCACAAACCACTTTACATATCTCGACGACGCTACTGCCCATACAGTATCGAGATACCAATTCACCATTTTGCTTTGCAGTCTTCGTTCGATGGTCACTTCACCGCCCCCAAAAACTCATCCTGCCCAACCTGCGCTTGCCGCAAAATCCCAGACAAAGTTCCTAGCTTAACCTCGCGATGCATTGGAACCACTGTGCCATGCCCCCCCCGCCGCATGACCAAATGACTTCCTCGCTGACGAACTTGTTCGAATCCCAACCGCTCTAACGCCTGCACAACATCTGCTCCGGATAAAACCGGCAGCTTAGGCATGCTCTAGCACGTTAAATGTCGTTACCAACGGAGCAGCGCCAAATTTCATCGGAAACTCTTCCAGATAAAGCTCCACCGCCTCGCGCAAATTGGCGAGTGCATCCTCAATCGTTTCACCTTGGCTGGTTGTGCCCGTTTCAGGATTATAGGATACATAACCACCTTCTTCGGCATGTGTCAGAACTGCTGTTACTTGCATCACAAACCCTCCGTCTGCGTATTGGGATCAATTTCAAAATTGGTGTTTGCCCACATATCGCGACGAACAAGATCGCGGACATATTCGCTGGCGTCTACATAGAGACCTTCATTTTATCGATGGTCGACCCACTCTTGGAGGTCAGGCACAAATTCAATTTCCAGCATACCCATATCAACCATGTCTGCCTCCTCAATTCGCAATCATCGCAATAACCTACCTCGCCGCCTTCTTCAACGCCAGCCACGCTTGCCTCAATTGATATTGCACAAATGCGTCACGTCCTCCACACCGGCCCGGACAGCGCAGGCCACCACCTGCGCGCATGCTGTCAGTGGGAGGTGATCCATATAGAAATTGGTTCAGCATCCCTGATCGTCGCCATTGTCACGGCGTCGATCGCTTTTGCAAGCTTGGTTCTCAAGATTGTAGAAGTCGCAAGGAAGAAGTGACGACGGGCGGGGGTCGGGCTAGCACCCGATCCCCAAACGAAAAGAGGACGCATCGCTAGCACAACGCGCCCTCTTCGAAAGAGATGATCAACATAGAATCAATTCAGCGATGCCGCTTTCTCACAACGTCGCGCATTTGTCAAGACCTCGCCGCCTTTTTGAGCGCCAGCCGCACCAGCGCATCTAGGGTTGCACCGCCCCCAAGTTCTGCTTCTGCCGCCGCCACAGCCGCACCGGCCTCTCCCGGTTTGAATCCCAGATTGCCGAGCGCGGACACGGCATCCGCTGCCACACCGCCCGGAGCCTTGGGCGCGCTTCCCGCAGGCCCAATTGCCACGCCGCCGACTTTATCTTTCAACTCCCGCACGATCCGTTCCGCCAGTTTTGGCCCGACCCCGTTCGCACGCGCGACCATCGCCTTATCTTGGGCGGAGACTGCGCGGCTCAGTTCATCGGCATCGAGTGCTGACAGGATGTTGAGCGCGACCTTGCCGCCGACGCCTTGCACACTCGTCAGGATACGGAACCAATCCCGTTCCCCCGCGCTGCCAAAGCCGAAGAGCGTCATCGAATCCTCTCGCACTTGGAGTTCGGTGTAGAGCATCACTTGCCCGCCGACCGGGCCAACTTCTGAGAGCGTCCGCGTCGACGCAAGCATCAGATAGCCGACGCCCGCCACATCAAGCACGGCATGGTCGGATGCGATTTCAGCGAGAATTCCGGTAAGGCGGGCGATCATCCCCTTGCCCTAACGCATCGCCCGGGCAGACGCCAGATGGTGCGCGTGGGTGATGGCGACCGCCAGCGCATCCGCCGCGTCGCTGCCCGTGATTTTCACACCGGGGAGCAGTCGCCCGATCATTGCGTGGATCTGCGCCTTATCCGCAGCACCCGTGCCGACAATCGCTTTCTTCACCAGCCGCGCGGCATATTCGCCAGGATTGAGCCCCGCCTTCGCCACGCTGAGCAGGCACACGCCGCGCGCTTGGCCCAGCTTCAAGGTTGATTGCGGATTGGCATTGACGAACACCTCCTCCACGGCGGCGGCTTCGGGTTGGTGTTCAAGCAGGACATCGGCGAGCGCCCGGTCCAGCACCATCAAACGTTCTGCAAGCGGCATCTTCGCGTCGGTGGAAATCTGGCCGTTGGCGATGTGGCTCAGCCGGTTTCCCAAAGCCGCGATCACGCCCCAGCCGGTGGTGCCGAGGCCCGGATCAAGACCCAGGATGATCAAGGAAAAAGAAGTTGTTTCGCGCAGAGGCGCAGAGACGCGGAGAGCTCGAAGCAGCCGCAACCGAATTCATTCTTTGGAAAATAACGAAGCCGTATGGACTCGTTCAACTCAAAACCCTCCGCGACTCTGCGCCTCTGCGCGAACCAAAAACTACCCCAGCTTCTCCAAAATCTCATCGCTCACGTCATAATTGCCCCACACGGTCTGCACATCATCATCATCGTCGAGCACATCGAGCATCTTGAACAACGTCGAAGCGTCACCCTCGGCCACGTCGACCATCACCTGCGGACGCCACGCAAGTTTGGTGCCTTCGGGTTCCCCCAGCGCAGCCTCAAGCGCCTTTGCCACGCCGTGGAGATTTTCCACCGCAGTCCAGACTTCATGGCCCTCTTCGGTGGAGCTGACATCTTCCGCCCCTGCTTCAAGCGCAGCCTCAAACATCGTGTCGGCATCGCCGGCCTTCGCAGGATAGGTAATCAGACCGAGCCGGTCGAACGCGTGGCTGACAGCGCCTGGCGCACCCATATTCCCGCCGTTTTTGGACACGGCCACGCGCACATTGGTCGCGGTGCGGTTGCGGTTATCAGTGAGCGCCTCGATAATCAACGAAACGCCGCCGGGGCCAAAGGCCTCATAACGGATTTCTTCGTAGTTATCGCCTTCACCGGTCGTCGCCTTGTTGATCGCGCGTTCGATATTATCCTTGGGCATGGACTGTGCCTTGGCCGCGAGCACAGCCGACCTGAGACGCGGGTTCATATCGGGATCAGGCGTACCCGATTTCGCCGCCACCGTGATTTCGCGGCTGAGCTTTGAAAACATCGCCGAGCGCTTCTTATCCTGCGCGCCCTTGCGGTACATGATGTTCTTATATTTCGAATGGCCTGCCATTTTTTCCGCTCCTTACGCCAGCCCCAGCGCTACTTTGTATGTATCGAGCAACGCTTCGGCTTCATCGCGCGCGTCTTTTTCCATTTTACGCAGCTTTACAATCTGGCGGATGGTTTTGACATCATAACCGACAGCTTTTGCCTCACCGTAGACATCCTTGATGTCATCCGCGATGCCCTTTTTCTCTTCTTCAAGTCGCTCGATCCGCTCGATCAAAAGGCGGAGTTGATCGGCTTGGATAATGTCACTCATTTTGGTCTCCGGTAAAAATGCAAGCGCGGGCCTTAACCACCCTCACCGATTCTTCGCAACACTTTCCGCCATCCGGGCCAATTGCTCGGGTGTTGCTTCTGCCTGATGATCAGCCTTCCAATGCGCATAGGGCATGCCGTAGACCAGCTCGCGGCCAGCCTCCTTGCTGATCCCCCCGGCCTCTGCCACCCAATCGCCCAGGCAATTGCGGCAAAATCCCGCGAGGCCCATCAGATCAACGTTCTGCGCATCCGTCCGGTGCTGGAGGTGCGAGATCAGCCTGCGGAAGGCCGCCGCCGCTACGGCATCATCCATTTTTTTATCGGTCATGAATTCGAATTCTCCATTTTCTATTTCCAGCTTAGCGCCTAAGGCGGTCGCGAACCAGAGGAGCTGTTCTTGTCCCCCCAACTTGCCCCGCGCGCACGCAAAGTCCGAATTCTTGCCACGCTTGGCCCGGCCAGCCGCACCCCCGACATGATCGAGAAGCTTTACCGCGCGGGCGCTGACGCATTTCGGATCAATATGAGCCACGGCACCCAAGCCGAAAAGATCGTCGTGATCGAAACCATCCGCGCGCTCGAAAAGACGCTGGGCCGACCGACGACAATCCTTGCCGATCTCCAAGGGCCAAAGCTGCGGGTCGGCAAATTCGCTGGCGGATCGGTGATGCTTAAGACGGGAACCGTGTTCAAACTTGATCGCGATGATGCACTTGGCGACGCCAAGCGGTGCTGCCTGCCCCACGAGGAGATTTTTGCCGCACTCGAAGTGGGCGCCCGCCTGTTGCTGGATGACGGGAAGCTCGTGCTCCGGGTGACGCGGATGGACGCGAAATCGATCACGACGAAAGTTGAAGTTGGCGGCATGCTCTCGGATCATAAGGGACTAAATGTCCCCGATGTCGTCGTGCCAATGGCGGCGCTTACCGAGAAGGATCGATCCGATCTGGCGTTTGCGCTCGATCAGGGTGTGGATTGGATCGCCCTCAGCTTTGTCCAGCGGCCCGAAGATATGGCCGAAGCCCGCAAATTCATTGGGGGCCGTGCGGCGTTGCTCGCCAAGATTGAGAAGCCTGCGGCGCTCCGCCAGCTAGATGCGATTTTGGAGCTCGCTGACGCGGTGATGGTTGCGCGCGGCGATCTGGGTGTTGAGCTGCCGCCCGAGGAAGTTCCCCCCGCGCAGAAACGGATCGTGGAAGCAGCGCGGCGTTTAGGCCGCCCGGTTGTCGTGGCGACGCAAATGCTCGAATCAATGATCAAATCCCCCTCGCCCACGCGCGCCGAAGTATCGGACGTGGCGACTGCGATTTATGACGGCGCAGACGCGGTAATGCTTTCGGCGGAGAGCGCAGCGGGCGACTGGCCCGAGGAATCGGTTAGCATGATGGACCGCATCGCGATTTCGGTTGAGAGCGACCCCGTTTATGCTGCGCGCGTCCACTTTACCCAGACGGTTGCCGATCCAACGACGGCAGACGCACTTTCCGAAGCGGCTTTCGATATCGCGAAGACCGTTTCCGCGAGCGCAATCATCTGCTTCACCAGTTCCGGCTCTACCGCGCGCAGGATCGCCCGTGAGAGGCCGTCGGTGCCTTTGCTGGTGCTGACCCCCAAGGTCGAAACAGCACGGCGTCTCGGCCTGTTGTGGGGCGTCCACGCGGTGCGCACACAGGACGTGACGAGCTTTGAAGAAATGGTCGCCAAGGCCAAACGCATGGCCATGCGCCAAGGCATCGCCAAGGGCGGAGACCGAGTGATCGTGATGGCAGGTGTGCCATTTGGAACGCCAGGATCCACCAATGTGCTCCACGTCGTCCGGCTGACCGGCGATGAGCTGAAAGGGCGCTAAGCGACAAGCGCCGCTTAAACAGCCAGTTTGCTCGCTTCACTGAAGGACACATCTTTGTCCGGTCGAATATCTCCCGGCAATCCGAGGACGCGCTCTGCGATGATGTTGCGGAGGATTTCGTCAGTACCGCCCGCAATGCGCAACCCCGCCGCTCCGATATAGCTTCCCTGGAATCGCGCGAGATTGGGCAGGCCGGAATTATCGAGCAGCCCCGCGCTTTCGGCAAGGTCTGCTGCGAATGACCCCATATCCTGCATCGTGTTCGCCACAACGATCTTGGAGATTGAACTCTCCGGCCCCGGGGTTCGCCCCGACGACAGTGCAGAAATCGTCCGCATCCGGGTCAGATCAATGCCGCGATCATTGATATAGGCCGCCGCTATCTGCTGACGAACGTGGCTTTGCTCCATCGCGTTGCCTTCCTCAAAATCAATTGCTTTCGCAAGTTCGATCATTTCCTGGACCCCTGGCGCGCTTGCGGGCTTCCCGCCAACCGCCAGTCGTTCATGCATCAATGTGGTAAGTGAGACGTTCCAGCCATTATTCACATCACCAAGCCGGTGCGTATCCTTCACGCGGACATCGGTGAAAAAAACTTCATTGAATTCACTACCGCCCGACATTTGCTTGATCGGGCGAACCTCAACACCAGGTGCCTTCATGTCGACGATGAACATCGTCAGGCCCTTGTGCTTGGGTAATGTTGGGTCGGTGCGGGTGACGACGATCCCGAAGTCCGAAAGATGGGCGCCACTGGTCCACACTTTTTGGCCGTTGATCACCCATTCGTCGCCATCCTTTTCAGCGCGCGTGCGCGCACCAGCAAGATCAGAACCAGACGCCGGTTCGGAGAAAAGCTGGCACCAAACTTCTTCGCCCTTCATCGCGACCGGCACATAGCGGGCGGCGATATCAGGGGAGAGCGCATGGCTGAATACAGTCGGGATGCACATGCCCAGACCTATGGCGTAAAGCCCGGTCGGCGCGTCATATTTGGCCTCTTCCTGATTGAAGATGATCTGCTGCATCGCGTTGCCGCCTTGACCGCCGACCGCTTTGGGCCAAGTGATGCCAACATAGCCCGCATCGCATTTCAACTTTTGCCAGCGCTTCGCGCCCGCAACAGATTCCTCACGCCGCGCGTTCGTTGTGCCATCCAGCGCACCGGCATTGGCCGTGAGCCAATCCTGAACCTGTTTGCGGTAGGTGGCTTCTTCTGGAGTATCATCAAAGTTCATCAGTTTTCTCCTTATGCAGCCAAGGGGGCATTACGCTGTTCAAGCGTGCGGACGAGCCGTTCAGCCCAGTAATTCTTTGATCCCAGCGTGAGTGCCAGCAACCGCGCGCGGCGGTAAAAAAACTGACAGTCGCTTTCCCACGTGAAGCCGATGCCGCCGTGGAGCTGAACATTTTCCTCCGCGGCAAACTGAAACGCATCAATCGCCGCAACCCGAGCACCTGCTGCTGCTTGGGCCAGCTCCGGCGCATCCGTCAGCAGCGCCCAAGCGCCGTAATAGGCGTGGGACCGAGCCAGCTGGTTCTTGATATACATGTCGGCGCAGCGATGTTTCAC
>JBJOLA010000340.1:0-7515 GCA_046045815.1 Pseudomonadota bacterium | reverse complement strand
ATGGGCGCGGGCAAGTTGAGAGTCGGCGATTTCCGGCTTTCCGGGGACGCGCGAATAGACCGCTTTGAGGCCAAAGCCGGCTTTGAACTGGAACAGGATTATTACGCGCTCAGCCAAGGCGTGCCTGAGGCGTCCGGCATAGGCCTAGGCACAGTCATCAACCTCACGTCAAAACTCCGCCCCGACGGCGTACTCGATTGGACGCCCCCGAAAGGCAAGTGGCGCGTGGTGCGGATGGGTTATTCGCTGCTTGGCACCGAAAATCACCCTGCCCCACCCGAAGCAACTGGGCTAGAAGTTGATAAGTTTGATGGCCCCGCCGTCCGCCGCTACATGGAACATTATATCGCCATGTATAAGGACGCCTCAGGCGGCATGATCGGCAAGCGCGGCGTGGAGGCGATTTTGACCGACAGTATCGAAGTCGGAGCGGCGAACTGGACGCCACAGATGGTGGCACAATTCACCAAGCTACGCGGCTATGATCCGACACCGTGGATGCCAGCGCTCACGGGCGTTATCGTGGGATCGCGTGCGGACAGCGACAAATTTCTCTACGATTATCGCCGCACGCTTGCCGATCTGATGGCGAGCGAACATTACGGCACGGTCGCAACAGTCGCCCACGAAAATGGTCTCAAGGTTTACGGCGAGGCGCTGGAGGATCATCGCCCCTCGCTCGGGGACGATATGGCGATGCGCAGCCACGCCGATATCCCGATGGCGGCGATGTGGACGCACAGCCGCGAGACAGGGCCAAAGCTGAGCTATCTGGCCGATATCAAGGGCGCAGCTTCGGTCGCGCATATTTACGGGCAAAATCTGGTGGCGGCGGAATCGATGACTTCCGCAATGTCGCCCTGGATATTTGCGCCGAATAATCTCAAGCGGATCATTGATCTTGAGTTTGTGACCGGCGTCAACCGTCCCGTGATCCACACCTCGGTCCACCAGCCGCGTGATGACAAATTCCCCGGGCTTTCGCTGTTTATCTTCGGCCAGTATTTCAACAGGCATGAAGCTTGGGCTGAAATGGCGAAGCCGTGGGTCGATTATCTCTCCCGCAATGGGCTAATGCTGCAACAAGGGCGTAACGTTGCCGATGTTGCTTACTTTTACGGAGAGGAAGCGCCGCTAACGGGGCTTTATGGCGACAAGGCGGTTGCCGATGCGCCAAAGATGAACGCCTATGATTTCGTCAATGCGGACGCGCTGACGGATGCGCTCTCAAACGATGGGGCTGAAGTCGTGGCAAAGGGAGGTGCGCGTTACCACGCCATTTATCTCGGGGGTTCCTCAAGGAAGATAACACTGCCGACCCTGAAGCGGCTGGCAGATTTGGTGCAAAGTGGTGCGACCATCGTAGGCCTTGCGCCTGAAGGCAGTCCATCACGCGGTGGAGATGCGGCAGAGTATAAGGCGCTTGTCGCCAAGCTTTGGCCCGGAAACGCATATACCGACATTGGTCACGGCCGCGTCATAGCGACAGATGATATCGAAGCTGCGCTCAGTGCCATGAAAATCGCGCCTGATTTCCGCTTCACCGGTGGCAGCACGGGAGCGGACATTCCCTTCATTCACCGCAAGTTTGAAAGCGGCGACAGCTACTTCCTCGTCAACCGCAATGACCGGGCAGAGTCCATCCACGCGCACTTCCGCGTAACCGGAAAGACGCCTGAGCTTTGGCATGCAGAAACCGGGCAATCCGAAGCGGTCAGTTATCGGATCGAAAATGGTGAGACGGTTATTCCTCTCGCGCTTGCATCTGAAGAGTCGGTTCATGTCGTCTTCCGAAAGGCGGCGACTGCCAACGCGCTGGCGATCACGAAGGTGGCTCCAGCCACACTCGCAACGATCAGCGGACCTTGGACGGTTTCATTCCAGCCCGGACGGAGCGCACCTCCGTCGGCAACGCTGCCAAAACTCGCCCCCCTGAACGAGAACGCCGATCCCGGGATCAAATATTTCTCCGGCATCGCGACGTATACCAAGGATTTCACCGCGCCCAACGGCTGGAAACCCGGCCAGCCCCTATGGATTGACCTCGGCAAAGTCAGCGAACTTGCTGAGGTTTCGGTGAACGGTAAACCAGCAGGCGGGGCTTGGCATGCGCCTTACCGCGTTGAGATTGGCGCCACAACAAAGCCAGGCAAGAACAAGCTCAAAGTCCGCGTTGCAAACCTCTGGGTCAACCGCTTGATCGGAGACGCCCAGCCCGGTGCGAAGAGGATCACCTTCACCGCCATGCCAACCTTTCGCGCGGATGCGCCGCTGCGCCCATCAGGTCTGATCGGTCCGGTTAGGCTGGAGACGGGCTCAAAATGAAATAGGCTGACGCCAAGATTTGCGAGCAAACTACCCAAATCGAAAACCCCATGCTAAGCGCCCTCGCGCTATGACTGACTTTAAATCCGATTTGATGCGTGTGCTCCAAGATCGCGGGCATATATACCAAATGACCGACGCGGCTGGGCTTGATGCCCTAGCGGTGAGGGAGATCATTCCGGCATACATCGGGTTTGATTGCACCGGGCCGTCGCTTCATGTCGGCAGCCTTGTCCAGATCATGACGCTGCGCCGGTTGCAGAAAACCGGGCACAAGCCCATCGTCATCATGGGCGGGGGCACCACGAAGATCGGTGATCCTTCTGATAAAACCGAAGCGCGACCGATGCTTGATGACGCGACGATTGAAGCCAACAAGCGATCCATTTTCAGGATATTTGAGCGCTTCCTGACGTTTGGCGATGGCCCGACGGACGCGGTGATGATCGACAATGCAGATTGGCTCGACACGCTTCAGTATATTCCGTTTTTGCGTGATGCAGGTCGGCATTTCTCGATCAATCGGATGCTGACGCTCGAATCGGTGAAGCAGCGGCTTGACCGGGAACAATCGCTGAGCTTCCTCGAATTCAACTATATGATCCTGCAAGCCTATGATTTTGTTGAACTTCACCGGCGTGTGGGCTGCCGATTGCAGTTTGGCGGGTCGGAACAATGGTCCAACATCATTGCCGGCATTGATCTCGCGCGCCGGATGGACGGTGCCGAGCTTTTCGGCGTCACAAGCCCGCTGATCACGACTGCGACCGGCGCCAAGATGGGCAAGACCGCTGACGGCGCGGTGTGGCTTCACGAAGACTACTTGCCCGCTTATGACTATTGGCAATTCTGGCGCAGCACGCATGATGCCGACGTCGGGAAGTTCCTGCGGCTGTTTACTGAGCTGCCCGAAAGCGAGATTGCGCGGCTAGAGGCCCTGCCTGGCAGCGCAATTAACGAAGCCAAAGCGGTATTGGCCACCGAAGCCACTGCGCTTTGTCACGGTGCCAGCGCTGCTGCTGCCGCAGCTGAAACGGCACGCAAGACGTTTGAGGAAGGCGGCGCGGGCGATGATTTACCAACGCTGATTGTCGCTGCCGAGATGATATCGTTGGTCGAGGCGCTCACGGGTTTAGGCCTCGTCGCGTCCAAAGGCGAAGCACGGCGGATGATTAAAGGGGGTGGTGCACGCGTCGACGGGGTTCAGATCGGCGATGAAGCGGCGATGATTAAGGTCCTGGATGCTCCGGTGCGGGTGTCAGCCGGCAAGAAGTTGCACGGTGTGTTGACGTCTCAACAACCTTAGCAGCCCATTAAGCCTTAAATTTATCAAGGACTTAGCCCATATTGGACCAAAACTTCGGCTATCGGGGAACGGGGGACATTTGCATGACGACTTTTTCGACAACTTTGGCGTCACGGGTGAACGATGCCAACCGGCGCAACATTGACCGGGTAGATGTTGCGATCTGGACACGCATTCGGATGTCGGGCGACGCTGAATTTCCGGCCCGAATCGGCAATATTTCGGCAACCGGATTTATGGCAGCGACCCCCTGCCCTATCCGTGATTATGCCGCCATACATATTGAACTGCCGCGGATCGGTTGGGTCAAAGCAACAGCGCTTTGGTGCTTGGGAGATAAAATCGGCGGCGAGTTTGAACATGTCATTGATCATGACACCTTCTCAAAACTGCGACCGTTCCTTGTCTGAAGCGCCATTTCGGAGGTAATCGGCACCCCGACATGAATGCGCCGTAAACCATTGGCACACTAACCAAAATTCCAGCCAGCGTGGGGATCATGCTTGCCGGAGTTTATTGTGCCACAGCCCCAAACGAATGATGATCGCAGGCAAGACCCGCGGTTCGATACAGCATTCCGTGCGGTATTGATCGAATCCGATGTTTTTGGAAAACAGGTCCAGATTGTGAATATCGCACGCATGGGTTTCCTGGCGCAGACCCGTCTATCTTACGAGTCGGGCTCGGAAATCAGCCTTCATCTCCCTGGGCTTGGCCCTGTTAGTGCGATGGTCGTGTGGTGCGCCAACGGCTTGCTCGGTGGTCGATTTCATGATGCGATTGATGCACGCAGCTTTGGCGATTTGCTCGCTTCGTTACCCTGAGCGAATGAGTGCAACGGCGCTATCGCGTTCAAACAGATAGAGCGCGATTCGGGCCGCCTTTCCCCGGATTCCCTCAAGCCCGCCGTCGCGGTCCACCAACAGCCGCGCATCATCGGTTGCAGGTGCGATCAGTGACGTCATAAGCTCAGGCGTGGCGAGCCGGAACACCGCCTCGCCCGATTGTCGTGTGCCGAGCACCTCGCCCGCTCCGCGCAGCCGCAGATCCTCCTCCGCAATCCGGAAACCGTCATTGGTTTCGCGCATCAGCGAAAGCCTTGCTCGTGCCGTTTCAGAAAGAGCGCCACCGCGCAGGAGCAAGCACACCGAATGTTCCGTCCCCCTCCCGACCCTGCCCCTCAACTGGTGGAGCTGAGCCAGACCGAAGCGTTCGGCCTCCTCGATGATCATCAGCGTCGCGTTGGGCACGTCAACCCCCACCTCGATCACCGTCGTCGCGACCAGGATTGACAGATCGCCGCGTTGGAACCGGGCCATCACGACGTCCTTTTCTGGCCCCTTCATCCGCCCGTGGATGAGACCCACGCGATTCCCGAAGCGCATTTGAAGTGATGCGGCGCGCTGTTCCGCTGCCGCCCGGTCACTAGTTTCACTCTCTTCAACCAATGGGCAGACCCAATAGCCTTGACCGCCCGCTTCAATGTGGCGCGCGAGGCCGTTCACCACCTCATCCAGACGCTCAACCGACATCACGCGGGTGTCGATTGGCTGACGTCCTGGCGGCATCTCATCAAGACGGCTGACGTCCATCTCGCCGTAATGGCTTAGCGTCAGGGTGCGGGGGATCGGGGTTGCCGTCATGACGAGCAGATGCGGCGGCACCTCCGCTTTCTGGGTGAGCAACAGTCGCTGTGCGACGCCAAAACGGTGCTGCTCATCAATCACTGCAAGGCCTAGGTTTTTGTATGTCACAGCCTCTTGGAAAATCGCGTGGGTGCCGATCAAAATGTTGATGCTTCCATCCGCCAGTCCCATCAACGTCGCTTCCCGGGCACGGCCTTTGTCTCGCCCCGTCAATATGGCGACATTAAGAGGCAGCCCCGACAATAGTTTTGATAACGTTTCATAATGTTGGCGCGCAAGTATCTCTGTCGGCGCGAGAAATGCGCCTTGAGCTCCCGCCTCCACGGCGACCAACAGCGCATGCAGTGCAACCATTGTCTTGCCAGAACCGACGTCCCCCTGAAGCAGCCGCACCATCGGCGCCCGCTGGGCGAGATCGCCCTCAACCTCCCGGATCGTCCGCTGTTGCGCGCCCGTGAGTGTGTAGGGCAGTTTCAGCTTATCCCGCAGTCGCCCGTCCCCGATCAACGGGGCGCCGCGCCGACGCCGCGATGAGGCCCGCACCAGCATCAAGGCGAGCTGGTTGGCGAACACTTCGTCATAGGCCAACCGTTCCCGCGCGACGGTGTTGCCCGGATTGCCGTGGATCAGTTCCAGTGCATCGCGCCAACTCGGCCAGCCGTGCTTGGCGAGGAGGCTAGGCTCGATCCATTCTGGCAAATGTGGTGCGCGTTCAAGCGCCTGCGCTGCCAATTGTGCCAGCCGCCGCCCGGTGATTCCCTCCGACAAGGGATAGATCGGCTCACTCGTCGGGAGTTTTGCGCCTTCGGCTACTGGCAACACATAGTCAGGATGAACGATCTGCCGCTCCATCCCATATTGCTCAACCTTGCCCGACACGATCCTCGGCTGATCAAGCGGAAGCAATTTCTTTGCATAACCGCCTCCGCCACCAAAATAAGTCAATGTCAGATAGTCACCATTCGAATCGGTTGCGATCACCCGGAACGGGCCGCGCGGGCCGCCTTGGCGATACTCAATCGGGGTGATTTCTACGCTGATCACCGATCCAAGTTCAGCATCATCCAGCTTTTCAACGCGCTGACGGCGGATCAGGCCCGTCGGCAAATGGAACAACAAGTCAACCACGCGTGACAGCCCTAAGCGCGCGAGTGGTTTGGACAGCGCGGCCCCAATGCCCTTAAGCACTTCAATCTCTGCAAAGAGCGGGTTGAGGAGTTCGGGTCTCATAGCTACGGAAGATGCCTTAACCCAGTCGGCAGGCAGTTCAAACGCCCGTCGACCAATATCTGTTGGAATTTATGGACCGCGACATCCGCCTGAAACGCCTCAAGTTCCGCAGCTGCCACCGGGGGACGCGCGAGGCGGACATCATGATCGGCGGCTTTTTTGATGCTCAGAGCGACACTTGGAATGACACTGAAATCAACTGGTTCGAAGAATTTCTTGAGGAACAGGATGTTGATATCATGGGCTGGGCGCTCGGCACGATTGCGGTGCCAGCGCAGTGGCAATGTGCGATGATGGACCGCTTTGCCAAGCTCGATTATCTGAATCTGCCCGCCTGATATGGAATTTTTGCCGCGTATCATCAGGGCAAAGCACCCGCTGACTCTGTCGGGCATCCCGGCGGGTTTTTTGCCGTGGTTGCTGACGGACCTTGCCCGCGCGGCGACGGGGCGGGCTGTCTATATTGCCGCTGATGAAGCTGCGATGCGGAGTGTGGCCGATACAGCGCACTTCTTTGCACCCGAAATTGAGGTACTGCAGTTTCCCGCTTGGGATTGCCTCGCTTATGACCGCGCCTCGCCGTCGCTCCGGGTGACGTCGGAGCGGTTGGCAGCTTTGGCCTCGCTGCAGGCCACGCGCACTGGCCCTCAACTTGTCATCACGACCGTCAACGCGATCACCCAGCGGACGCTGACGCCGTTCCGCATTCGCCAGCTTTCCGCCGTTCTCAAGCCAGGTGAGCGGATCGACCGGGATAAATTGGCTGCCCTCCTGCAGGCAAATGGCTATGCGCGGACTGATACGGTTGCGGACGCCGGTGAATATGCAATACGCGGATCGCTGGTTGACCTGTTTCCTTCGGGAGAGCCGCACGCGCTCCGCCTCGATTTTTTCGGCGATGAGATTGAAAGCATCCGGGCCTTTGATCCCGCTGATCAGCGCAGCATTGGGCCAATCAAGCAGTTCACCTTGCTCCCCGCTTCCGAAAGCCTGCTCGATGAAGAGGGG
>JBJOLA010000257.1:0-4422 GCA_046045815.1 Pseudomonadota bacterium | reverse complement strand
CATCAACGCAGACCGTAGCTTCACTTACGCCTACAAAGGCGAAGTCTATGCGGTAGACCCAAGCGCGGCGATGTCGGACCTCAGCGAATCGAGCGACGATGACAAATCTGCCAACAAAAAGACGACTGGCGCTGCAGCCGCGAAAGCCGCCACGAAGCAGGCCGAAGCGGACGTGAAAAACCGTGAAATTGCGACGGCTCTGGCAAAAGAAACCGGCTACCGCTCCGTCTCCTATGCGGGCAAGGGCAAGTTCCTGATCGACTATTCACTATCGGGCGTGCTCACCCATAGTTTCGTATTTCCTTACAATTCTGACGCTGAAGCTGTGTTTCCGTTCATCGCCGTCGAACTGCGTCAGGGCGGAATCGTGCGCGTAAAGGCGCCGGGCTTCGCGAACGATTCGAGTAAGGACAAAACGGGCGGGATGGCGGGCGGAGCCTCTACAAGCGCAGCGGCCTTGCTCGACGGCACCTTCACAATCGACACCAATGCCGAATTTGTCAGCCAGAACAACGAGGCCGGGGTAACGAAGGCGGGTGCACGCAGCACTGTCACCTGGCGCGCCACCGCTCTCACGAAAGACGCGCCGACAGCGGTGCTTCGGCTGGCGAAGTAGGTTTAGTCTTCCGCAGCAATCGTGACGCGCAGGCCATCGAGATCATCGCTGAACGGGATCTGGCAGGACAGGCGAGATTGTTCATTGCGATGATCGGACGAATCGAGCAGATCGTTTTCGTCTTCGCTCATCGCGGCGATCTTGGCAGTTTGAGACGCATCGACATGGATGTGGCAGGTGGCGCAAGAACAGCAACCGCCACATAGCGCGAGCAGTTCATCCATGCCCGCGTCGCGGATGATTTCCATGACGGACAGGCCGTTTTGGCCCTCAACTTCATGCTCAGTCCCGTCGCGCGTGATCACAATCAACTTTGCCATAGTCTTTCCTCTTGAACCTTCTACCCTAAGTTGCCAGCGTCGCTAGCGATCAAACCTATCCAACGCAAGGAAGACTATATGGGCCTCAGTGCAGAGCAATTGCAGACGTCACTTGACGCGCTGATCCAGATCGAGCCGCGCTTTGGACCCGCAATTGCCCAAGTTGGCTATCCCGAACCCCGGGACCGGCCCCGGGGATATGAAACGTTGCTTCGCACCATTGTCGGCCAGCAAGTAAGCTTCAAGGCAGCAGCAGCGGTCTGGAACAAGCTGGAGGTAGCCCGCGGTGATTTGACCAACCCGGATGTGATCATTTCCGCGACATTTGATGAACTTCGCGCGTGTGGGCTGTCACGCCAGAAACAGGGCTATGCCCGCAGTCTGGCCGAACTCGTCAAATCGGGAGAGCTCGACATCCACAATTTGCCCATCGATGATGAAGACGCCATTGCGTTGCTCACCCAAGTGAAGGGCATCGGGCGCTGGTCTGCCGAAATTTATCTGTTGTTCGCCGAGGGACGTCCTGACATCTGGCCAGCAGGCGATTTGGCGGTGCAGATTGACGTTGGCGCGATCATGGGACTAAGCGAACGTCCAAACGAGAAACTGGTAAGAGAGATTGGCGAAAAGTGGCGGCCTCACCGGGGCGCGGCTGCTGTGTTCGCTTGGCATCATTACAAGACGCCCGGTATTTAGGGCGGCATTTAGGATCAAAGAAATATCATGAAGATCATTGGGGTTATCGGTGCCGGGCAAATGGGTTCGGGTATTTCGCAGGTTTCGGCCCAAGCGGGCTATCAGATACTACTTTCCGATGTGGATTTAACGCGGGCGGAGGCTGGCAAGGCGGGGATCGCCAAGCAGTTCGCGCGGATGGTCGAGCGGGAAAAGATTGCCCAGATCGACGCTGATGAGGCGCTGGCGCGGATACAGCCAGTGGCGGGCGTGAGTGCGTTTGCGCAAGCCGATCTTGTCATTGAAGCCGCAACCGAGCGCGAGGAAATCAAGCGCGCCATCTTTGCAGACGTCGGCAAGGTGCTGCGAACGGATGCAATTCTGGCGTCGAATACAAGTTCGATCCCGATCACCCGGATGGCGCAAGCTTCACCCGATCCGGCGCGATTCATTGGCATCCACTTTTTCAATCCGGTGCCGGTGATGGGCCTGATCGAGGTTATCCCCGGCCTCGCCACCTCGAAGGCTACGGTCGCGACCGTCAGCGCTTTCGCCGAAAGTCTGAAGAAGGAAATCGTCTACGCTGAGGATGAGCCCGGCTTTGTCGTCAACCGCATCTTGGTGCCGATGCTGAACGAGGCAATCTTCGTTCTGGGCCAGGGCACGGCGAATATTCAGGATATCGACAAGGGCTGCCGCATCGGCCTCAACCACCCGATGGGGCCGCTGGAGCTGACGGATTTTGTCGGCCTTGATACCGTCCTCGAAATCGTCAAAGTGCTCTATAACACCACGGGAGACAGCAAGTACCGCCCCGCGCCCCTGCTCATGAAATATGTCGAAGCAGGCTGGCTGGGGAGGAAAACCGGGCGCGGGTTTTATGATTATTCCGGGCCGGTGCCGGTGCCGACGAGATAGGGCCGACGAGGTGATGGTTTGACAGATTAGCTAAGTCGGACTAAGCTTACCATATGACCCAAGTTAATATGCATGAAGCCAAGACAAATTTTTCGCGGCTTATCGCGGCAATCAAATCCGGGCGTGAGACCGAGATTGTCGTCGCGCAAAATGGTGTACCAGCGGCACGGATTGTTCCGATCCTGAAGGCGAAGAAACCGCGCGTTCTGGGCGCGGCGAAGGGAGAATTAACCTTCGACTATGAGGCGTTTCAGGCTCTGGATGTGGACGTGCAGGCGATGTTTGATGAAAGCATTGAGCGTGACCATTTGCGCGGCTGGTGAAACTCCTTCTCGATACACATATCGCCCTATGGGCGGTCACGACGCCAGAACTGCTTGATGAAAAGGTTCAGGGCTGGATTTCCAATCCAGACAATGACGTTGCCGTAAGCATTATTTCCTTGTGGGAAATCGCAATTAAGCGATCTGTCAGGCGTGACCGGGCCAACATCCCGCAATTGTCGCCCGGGGCCGCACGGATAGCGTTTGCCAACGCTGATTTCGACCTACTTGCTATCGCCATTGGCCATATTGAAACGGTCGAAAAGCTGCCCTTCCATCATCGCGACCCTTTTGACCGCATGCTTGTGGCGACGGCAGTCGCCGATGGTTGCAGTCTGCTAACCCATGACAAGGCTCTCGCCGTTTATGGCAATTTTGTTATGGTCGTGTGAATGACAGGCTGTGATCCCGAAACTCTGACGTTTTATGAATCAAACGCAGCGAGCTATATCAGCAAAAGATCAGAGGAAGTCAGTCGAGAACTCAACGGTTTTCTGGAAAGACTAACCCCGGGGGCATCCATCCTCGAACTTGGATGTGGCTCTGGGATTGATGCTGCACACATGATCGCACAAGGTTTTGTGGTTGACGCAACAGACGGCGTGCCCGCGATGGCGGCGCAGGCCGAAACGCGTCTCGGGCGGCCGGTGCGTGTCATGTCGTTCGACGAACTTGCTGCAATCGAAGCCTATGATGCGATTGTGGCAACGGCGTCACTTCTCCATGTGCCACGCGCGGGCCTTTCTAAAATTCTAGCCCGCGTGCACCGCGCGCTTCGGCCCGGCGGCTGGCATGTTGCAAGCTACAAGGCCGGAGGCACCGAAGGCCGCGACGTGCATGGCCGCTACTATAACTATCTCTCGCCCGATGATGCCCGCCACCACTACGATGCGGCGGGAATCTGGGCAGATTTTGAGATCGAGGAAAGCTATGAGGTTGGCCAATTCGGCCCGTCTGGCCCGTGGATCAAAGTCACGGCACGCAAGGGTTGATTTAATCGCGCTGCGGGTCAAGGTGGGGCTTGGATTCCGGGGGAAGTATCATGCCGCGCTCACTGTTCATCTACGCGCTGATCTACGGAGGTCTCGTCTGCATGGCGGGCGTTCTTGGTACCAAGATCGTGGCGATTGGGCCGCTGACGGTTGAAGCAGGGATTTTTGCGTTCCTCCAGCTTGTGGTCCTCTCCAGCGCGGTCTCTGAATTGCATGGCAGCGAGACGGCGACCAAATTGGTGCGCTACGGCTTCATTCCCTTAGTGATCTCTGCCATCCTCATCCAGTTGGTGATTGCGATGCCGCCCGCGAGTTTCTGGGCGCAGCAGGACGCGTTTGCGGGGATATTGGGGCAGGGATCTCGGATGATGGTCGCGGGGCTAATCTCCTATGGGATTTCACAGAGCCTGAACGTTGCTTTGTTTGACAGGTTGAAGAATGGCACGGGAAAATTGGTGTGGCTGCGCGGCATGATTGCCGCTGTTGTCAGCCAGATTGTCGATACCGGTATATTCCTCACGATTGCGTTTTTCGGCGTCCTGCCGCTCATGCCTTTGCTCATTAGCGGCGTGACGGCA
>JBJOLA010000211.1:0-3382 GCA_046045815.1 Pseudomonadota bacterium | reverse complement strand
TGAAGTCGCTGAAGTTGCTCGGGCTCGGTGCGGAAGCCTTGGGCGGGCACCCCGTTACGGAGCTCCGCCTGTTCGCGGGGAATGCTTTTGCGCGCGCGCCACTGCCGGGGGCCGCCATCGGCCTGTCACGACGGCGGATGGACGGCCTGCTGATCGACCAGGCTCAAGCCGAAGGCGCGGCGCTGGAACGCGGCGTCACGGTGCGTGAGATTGGCGAGGACCGCACGGTGCGGTTGGGAGATGGGGCAGCGCTCTCGCCCGATAGCCTGTTCCTTGCCACCGGCAAGCATGATTTGCGCGGCGTAAAGCGTGACAGGTCGGATGCTGATATAGCGCTTGGCTTGCGGCTGCGGCTGCCGCCCCACCCCGCCCTCACCGCGCTGGCCGGGGGCGCAATAGAGCTCCAGCTGTTTGATCGCGGCTATTGCGGCCTAGTGTTGCAGGAAGATGGATCGGGCAATCTCTGCATGGCCGTCCGCAAATCGAGATTGGCAGAGGCGGACGGTGATCCGCTTACGCTGTTCCAACAGATCGCTTCGGAAAACCCGGCCTTTGCGGACCGCATGGCCTTTGCTGCGAGGGCGCCGATGATCGATGCGATCAGCGCGGTGCCTTACGGCTGGGTGGCGCGGGACACGGTGTCGGGCCTGTTCAAGCTGGGGGATCAAGCCGCCGTCATTCCCTCACTTGCGGGCGAAGGAAATGGCATCGCGCTCGCCAGCGGGATTATCGCGGCGAAAGTTTGGGGGCAGGGCGGTAGCGCCACCGATTTTCAGAGCCAGTTTACGGTGCAAGCCGTGCGCCCTATTCGCATCGCTAGTCTGTTGTGGCATCTGGGCGAAAGGCCAACTCTGGGTTGGATTGGCACTCGGCTTGCGGCACTTGTGCCTCGCTTGGCGGGCCATTTCGCAGGGCAAACGCGGATAAGATATTGAACTCCGCCGCACTTGCCCCCACATTCCCCGCTATGGAACGACTCGATCTCAGCGAAACCGAATGGCGCGCGCGCCTTTCCCCCGAACAATATCATGTGCTGCGTGAAGCGGGCACCGAACGCGCCTTCGCCGGGGATCTGAACTTCAACCATGCCACCGGCCATTACGATTGCGCCGGGTGCGGCAATCCCTTGTTCGAAAGCACGCGCAAATTTGATTCAGGTTCGGGCTGGCCCAGCTTCACCGCGCCGATCAGCCCCGACGTCGTCACCGAACATGTAGACACCGCACACGGCATGCGGCGGGTGGAGATTCGCTGTTCGAAATGCGACGGTCATCTCGGCCATGTGTTCGACGATGGCCCGCGCGATGATACCGGGCTGCGGTATTGCATGAACAGCGTGGCGTTGAGCTTCAAGGGGGATTAGCCCCGCAAGCTCGCGCCAATCTTGGCGGCCGCGGCAATCACCCGGTCTGCAATGGCTTTCAAATCGGCTTCTGCGTAGCTCTTTTCACCCGGCTGCAATGTCACCTCAACCGCGAGTGATTTCTGGCCGTCGGGTACACCAGCACCTTCGAACAGATCAAACAGGCGGGCGGCGACGATATTGTCCTTATCGGAACCTTTGACGGCGCGAACGAGATCATGGCTCGGCAGGTCCGCTGGAACCAGAAAGGCGAAATCTCGGGTCACGGCCTGCAACGCGGGCGGCGTGTAAGCGCTGCGCATGAAGCCAGACCCGCGCTTGGTGGGTATAGCATCGAGATAAATTTCCGCTGCAACCACCGCGCCGTCGAGATCAAACGCCTTGGCCGTGGCGGGATGGAGAGCGCCAAAGCTGGCGAGGATTGTCTTGGGGCCAAGACGGAGCGTGCCCGATTGTCCGGGATGATAGTGATCGCCGAGCCCAGGTCCGTCAAAGCCCATCACCTGGAGATTATCGACCGGAGCGCCCGCTGCTCCGAGGAGGGCCAGCGCTTCGGCCTTGGCATCAAAAGCGTCAAAGCTGGTCGCCTTGCCGTCTGCCCAGCCCCGCAGTGACTTATTCCCAGCAAGGACGACGCCCGCCGTCGCCCGTTCGCCGTCCGCCAAATAGCGGCGGCCAATTTCGAACAGGCGCACGCTGTCTGCCCCGCGATTGGCGTTGCGCTGAGCAGCGGAAAGCAATCCGGCGAGCATCGTCGACCGCATCACCTTCATATCTTCGCTGATCGGATTGGCGAGCACCCAAACCCGCTCATCCTGAGCTTGTCGAAGGGCACCAAAGGCTGCGGCTTCCTTTTCGGAGAGGAAGGACCAGTTGATCGCCTCATTCAGCCCGCGCGCCGCCGCCATCCGCCGCACTTTGCGTTCGATCATCTGGGCGGGCGTCGCGGTTGGTTTGGCAACGCCGTCAGCACGGGGAAGAGGTGTCGAGGGCACCTGATCCAGCCCGACCATGCGGATGATTTCCTCCACCAGATCAGCGGGACCGTCGACATCGCGCCGCCAGGACGGGATGCCCACCTGCCAAGCGTCACTGACGGTGAAGCCAAGCGCTTCGAGGATTGCCTTTTGCTTCTCCGGGGAAACAACCACACCGCCCAAGCGCGCGCAGTGATCGGTGTCATAAGCGATACTTTTGGGGGTGAGCGGTGGCGTTCCCGCGCGCACGATCTCCGATGCTTCACCGCCGCAAATGTCGAGGATCAGCGACGTGATGATCGCCAGCCCGTCCTCCAGAAAAGCGGGATCCACGCCCCGTTCAAACCGCGTTCGCGCATCCGAGGTGAGCGAAAGCGCCTGCCCCGTCTTCGCGATGCGCTCTGGTGTGAAGTAAGCGACTTCGAGCAGAACTTCGGTAGTGCTTCCAGAGCAGCCCGAATGTTCTCCGCCCATAATCCCGGCAATGTCATGCGCGCCGGCATCGTCAGCAATCACCGTCATTTCGGAGGTGAGGGTGAAGGTTTTGCCGTTGAGCGCTGTTACCGTTTCGCCGTCAACAGCGCGCCGCGCGAACACCGCGCCGGTCAACTTGGCAAGGTCATAAGCATGGCTTGGGCGGCCGTGATCGAGCATCACATAATTGGTGATATCGACAAGCGCGCTAATCGGTTTCTGCCCGGCAGATTTGAGCCGCGCCTGCATCCAATCGGGGGACGCGCCGTTGGCAACACCCTTGATGACGCGGCCATAGAAAGCCGGGCAACCTTCGGGGTCATCGGTGCGGATGGTGATGGGGCAATTAAACCCGTCATTCCCGCGAAGGCGGGAACCTATTCGCACCGCCTTATCCGGATATGACTGCGATAATGGATCCCCGCCTTCGCGGGGATGACGGATTCGGCCCAAGCCCGCTGCCGCCAGATCGCGGGCGATGCCGTAAACCCCCATGCAATCCTGCTTGTTGGGCGTTACCGCCACGTCAATCACGGGATCATTGAGGCCTGCCCAATCTGCATAGACC
>JBJOLA010000203.1:0-5360 GCA_046045815.1 Pseudomonadota bacterium | reverse complement strand
CTTCCGCTCAGGAGTTAATCCGTTTTGCAAAGGAACGTGGCACAGCACTCGTGCTTGTGGGTCATGTCACGAAGGACGGCAGTATCGCCGGGCCGCGCGTGCTGGAACATATGGTCGATACGGTGCTGAGCTTCGAGGGCGAGCGCAGCCACCAGTTCCGCATCTTGCGCGCGGTGAAGAACCGTTTCGGAGGCACCGATGAAATTGGCGTTTTTGCGATGGAGGAAGGCGGACTGGGTGAAGTCGCCAATCCGTCATCCCTGTTTCTCACAGAGCGCGGCGAAGCGGTTGCAGGTACTGTGGTGTTCCCGGCTTTGGAGGGAACGCGGCCTGTGTTGGTGGAGGTGCAGGCGCTCGTCGTTCGGCTGGCGAGTGGGGCGACACCGCGCCGCGCGGTTGTCGGCTGGGATAGCGGTCGGCTCGCGATGATCCTCGCTGTGCTGGAGGCGCGTTGCGGGCTGAGCTTTTCAACCTGCGAAGTCTATCTCAACATTGCGGGCGGATACCGCCTATCTGATCCCGCTGCAGATTTGGCGGTTGCGGCGGCGCTGGTTTCGGCGCTGTCGGAACGGCCGGTGCCGTCGACTGCCATCGTGCTTGGTGAAGTGGCGCTTTCGGGTGAAGTGCGCCCGGTCGCCCACGCCGGTCTGCGGTTAAAGGAAGCAGCTAAGCTTGGCTTCGAACGCGCCTGGGTGCCCACCGCGACGAAATCGGATAAGCAAGGGATGGCGCTCACCGGATTTGCCAAGCTCAGCGGCTTGGTCGATCACATGTTGGGGAAGAGTTAGAGCACAGTGCAATAAAAGTGCATCGTCATTGCGAGCGAAGCGCGGCAATCCAGCGGCACCAGAGTCTGGATTGCCGCGCTTCGCTCGCAATGACGGGTGGTGCAGATTTAACGCAAGATGCTCTAGCGTGATACAAAAAGCCTCTCCCCTCCGAGGGTGAGGGAAGAGGCCTTTGTTGGTTGGCTCAGAGCGACCCGAAGCCTCCCTTATCCGCGTTTTCGCGCCTTGTGATGATGCATCTGCGACGCTTTATGTGTCGAATTGGTGCATTGATCTTGCAAGGTCGCCGAACAAGGCGGATAAACTGATGGTGGCGCGGCGGTCTGCACCGCCGCTGGTGGCTCTGGCACAGGCATAGCGGGAGTTGCGGGCTCTGCTGTTGCAGGTGGCTCTGGCGCGGCTGGCATTTCTGGCGTTGGTGGCGCAGCGGGCATCGGCATTTCTGGCATCGACGGCGTCGCTTGAGCAAACGCAAGCGATGTGCCAGCGAAGAAAAGGGCGATTGAAATGGTAAGATGACGCGCTTGCATTGGAGACTCCATTCAATAGTCTTGTAATAAGCGGCAAACAACTGGCCGCGTCGATTGTTCCCCTCTGCTCCCCAATTTTACGCCCCAAATATGAACCTCAGCTGTCAGAATTGCGCGTTTGAACCCCATTTCACAACGTTCGGCCTGCGATTTGGCTCAATTTTCGCTTGAAACAGCGTCGCCAGCCGCTTTTGTGAGAATATCAAGTGATTTCATTCTCGCGAATTCCGTCACTTGGCCGGCCAATATGTCGAGCTGCGCACTGATGCTGGGATCGATGATCGCCCCATCGGCGTCAAACACCGGTCGTGCAGAATTGATTGCCACTGCCATCGGTGTTGGCCAGCCCCGAAGCGCATGTGTGATGGACCGCAGCGTGGCCAGCGTTGAGCCCGTGGCTTGCCAGCCAGCGGCAACGGCGATCAAGCCAACAGCGCGACCCTCAAAATACACGCGCTCGTCCTTCGACATATCCTCAACATAATCGAGCGCATTCTTTATGAGGCCGGAAACGGTACCGTGGTAGCCGGGCGATGCGATGATAATGCCATCGGCTTTGCGCAGTGCATCGATCAACGCCGCAGCCTGTTCGGTGCGCGCGCCGCCGTATGTATACATCGGCATGTCGAGTGCTTTGCCATCGAAATAGGCGGTGTTGGCACCGGCGGCCTCTGCAGCATCGAGCGCGTGCCGCAACACACGCTCGGTTGATCCGGTTGGATTGCCAGAGCCGCCAAGGCCAACGATGAAGGGAAACTGATCCGGCATTGCTCTTTAACCCTGTTCCCAAATGCTCAATGGGGGCGTTCATAGGCGTAGATCGGGCTTGTGTCACGGCGATTGCGCGTCCATTTCACCGGCATGATAGCTCAGATCGCAACCCCCTTTGTCGAACATAGCCGCACGGGCGAATCGCGCGCAATCCTGCGGTCAATTGCCGTTGAAATGCCGGTGGCTGTTGAGTTTAACGGCATTGGCTATGCCGTGATGATGATGACGCCAACCGATCTTGAAGACTTTGCTTACGGCTTTGCGCGCAGCGAACGCCTGATCGAGGCGCCCGAGGAGATTATGTCGGTGGAAAGTCGACTGCATGCGGACGGCGTAGTTCTCAGCATCGCACTCATTCCCGAACGACTTGATCGCGTGGCAGACAGGGTGCGGCACCGCGTATCGGAATCCTCATGCGGGCTATGCGGGATCGAGAATTTGGAACAAGCGGTGAAGCCACTGACGCCGATCACCAGCGAAACGGCATGTACCGAAGGCGCCATTTTTGTGGCGTTGCAGCAGTTGAGCGATCACCAGCCGCTGAGCAAGGAAACGGGCGCTGTGCATGGCGCGGCTTTGTGCGGTGCAAGCGGCGACATCATACTGGTCCGCGAAGACGTCGGTCGCCACAACGCCTTTGACAAGCTGATAGGCGCGATGTTGCGCGGCGGCTTGGACTGGGATGGTGGTTTCGCGCTACTGACCGCGCGATGTTCCTACGAATTGGTTGAGAAAGCGGCGCTTGCCAATTGCCCGCTGCTCGCCACGATTAGTGCCCCGACATCGCTTGCCGTTGCCCGTGCTCAAGAGGCAGGATTGCGGCTGGTCTCCCTTGCGCGATCAGATTCGTTGCTTGCGACGGTGAGTGGTTCTTGAAATATTCGCTTGGGGGCAGGCAATGACTGCTTGCTGTCTAAATCATTCAGATTTGCTATGAGAAAGAGGTAGACACTGCTAGCTGCGGCAAACGGTCAACACATTACAGGGGGCAATCAGGTGGTGATCATTCCGGGTTATGCAATTGCCGGCTTCTTCGTGGGGGCATTGGTGGGCATGACGGGTGTTGGCGGCGGATCCCTGATGACGCCGATCTTGATGTTGGTGTTCGGTATTCATCCGGCAACCGCTGTGGGCACGGATTTATTGTTTGCGTCGCTCACCAAGACCGTGGGTACGGCTGTGCACGGGGTCGGCGGTACAGTCGATTGGAGAATTGTCCGCAGGCTCGCAATCGGCAGCATTCCGGCAACACTCCTCACAGTTGGGATGTTGAAGATCCTCGGGAGCCCCTCTCATGAGGTGACGCGTCTCATCACCTTGACGCTCGGCGGTGCATTGGTTTTCACGGGCATGGCCACGCTGTTTCAGCGCCGCATTGTTGACGCATTGACGTTACGTTTCGGCTCTCGCGACGAAAGCCGCACCACACCGCGAACGATCATGCTTGGCGCGATATTGGGCGTGCTGGTGTCGATCTCGTCGGTTGGTGCGGGTGCAATTGGCGTTACGGCACTGCTGATCCTTTATCCGACGCTCCCGTTGAACAGAGTTGCTGGATCGGACATTGCTCACGCCGTGCCGCTGACGATGATTGCGGGCTTGGGCCATTGGTGGCTGGGCTCTGTTGATTTCGGATTGCTGGGATCACTGCTTGTTGGCTCGGTGCCCGGAATTGCTATTGGCAGCTTTGCCGCCACCCGCATGTCTGACAAGTGGCTGCGTCCTGTGCTCGGCGGCGTTCTTTTGTTCGTTGGCGCGAAGCTGTTGCTTTAGAGCAGTGCTCCCGCGAGAGCCGCACTCATTAGATTGGCGAGGCTTCCTGCCGCGAGTGCCTTCAATCCGAGCTTGGCAATCATCGGCCGCTGGTTTGGCGCAAGTCCACCCGTCACGGCCATCTGGATTGCAATCGAACTGAAGTTCGCAAAGCCGCATAGCGCAAAGGTCACGATAGCGACCGATAGACCCGAAAGGCTTCCCTGTGCTTGGCCTAGATTGATATACGCCACAAATTCATTGAGCACGACCTTCGTGCCAAACAGGCCGCCCGCCGCCCCGGCTTCGTTCCACGGCACACCAATTAGAAACATGACGGGCTTAAACAGAATGCCAAGCAGCGCCTGGAAGCTGATGTCAGGATAGCCGAACCAGCTGCCCATGCCGCCCAGAATCCCGTTTGCAAGTGCCACCAGTGCCACGAAAGCCAGCACCATCGCACCCACAGCGACAGCCAGCTTAACGCCAGTTTGCGCGCCTTGAGCCGCGGCCATGATGATATTGGCGGGCTTTTCCTCATCGTGCGTCGCATCTGGCATGATGACAGGCTCAATGCCGACGTCCTTAGGATCATCTGGCATCATGATTTTTGCCATGAGGATGCCGCCAGGGGCAGCCATAAAGCTTGCGGCAAGGAGATAGTCAATCTTGATACCCATCGACGCGTAGGCCGCTAATATGGTCCCTGCGACGCCAGCCATGCCCGATGTCATGACAAGGAATAACTGTGCGGGGGTCAGCCCGGCGAGGTAAGGCCGGATGACCAGTGGACTTTCGCTTTGGCCGACGAAGATATTTGCGGCCGCACAAAGCGATTCAACCTTGGATACGCCCGTGACTTTCTGGATCGCTCCACCGACCCAGCGGACGATTAACTGCATGATGCCGAGATAGTAGAGTATCGACACCAGCGACGCGAAGAAGATAATCACGGGTAGTGCCGCGATCGCGAAGCTGTTGCCGCCAATTTCTGGCTTTGCGATCGGACCGAAGATGAAATCAATGCCTGCGTGCGCATAGCCCAAAAGATTTGCTACACCTTGAGACATGCTGGAAATGATCGCTTTCCCAGCGGGCACATAGAGCACCAGAACGGCAATCGCGATTTGCAGTGCAAACGCCGCGCCGACGATGCGCGGCTTGATGTGGCTGCGATTGGAAGACAGGGCAAACGCGATCAGAAGGATCAGCGCGATCCCGGCCAAGCTGATTAATGAATGAGCCATCTAAGATTTCCTCATCGTCGCGGTACACGTCTGCCGATCACAAAGTTTGTGCTGTTAGCTGTTAGCGATTGCAGCGTCGCCATCCTTCAGATCGACCATCGAGAAGAGGAACAGCGCAATCAATGAACCGATTCCCATGATGAGTGAGACCTTCATCAGGCCAAGCTGGGAACTGAAAAGGAGGCCAGCCAAAATTGGCGATAGTGCCGCGCCTCCGCGACCAATCGTCAATGCAAAGCCAGTGCCCGTCGCACGGGCGTGGGTTGGATAGG